>JARRPA010000269.1:0-3264 GCA_037383305.1 Gemmatimonadota bacterium
AGGCAGCATCGAGCCGATCCGTTGTCTCGATGCGCTGCTGTTCGCCTTCCAGAATGCCCGGGTGTCCCAGCTCGAGCGGCCGACCGAATTTCTCGCGTCCGTCCTTCGCACGACCGCGGAAGGCGATGCGAGACTCGCCGTCGTTTTCGGCGCCGGCGACGAGATGTATCCGCCCAAGACCGTGTATGGATTCGATGTGGTCGACGAGTACGTGGCGGCCGGCTGGCGGTACCACTATGCACTGCATAACCATACGATTCAGCGGAACGGCGATCGCCTCGCGCTCGGCACACCTGCTCTCAGCACGTCCGACGTGCAGCTCATGCGAAACCTCGTCGCCGGGTCCGATCTGGAGAGCGCCCGCGTCACGAACGGGATCTTCACCTATGAGGTGAGTGCCGCGGAGCTGGCACTCCTTCGCTCCCGGTGAGCCACTGCGCCAGCACGGCGCTCCGAGCCGAATCCTCGCTGAGTCCCTGTTCCAGCGCCCAGAGCCAGTAATCGAGGACGCGAACGAACGTCCAGGCCCGAGTCTTCGAGGCATCCAGTTCGGCGGCCTCGATGAGGATGTCCAGACGCCGGTCGAGCTCCCGACGGGATCGGATCGCCGGGAACGGCTGCCAGAGGAGCGGTGCGGCCCCGTACTCCGGGTCTCCCGCGAGCACCTTCGGATCGATGACGAGCCACGGTTCACGCTGGCCCGCGAGCACGTTCTGGTAGTGAAGGTCGGTGTTTACGAGCCGGTCGCCGCTCGAAGGCCCGAGTTCATCGATGATCCGGCAGGCTCTTTCGAGCAGGGAATCTGCGCCGGGCCGACCCGCCGACTCCCACCGCTCCGGCAGTTCGGCCCGCATTGATTCCATCTCTCGATGGAGACTCCGCGACCATGAGGGCGCGACGATCGAAAGTCGCCGCAACAATTGGCCGGCCACCTCGATGGACTGGTCGGCAGGGAGGCTCGCGAGATCCGTACGGGCGTCGAGTCGCTCGAGAAGCAATGCTCCTTCGGCCCGGTCGAAGTCGATCAGCTCCACGGCGCCGTTGCCGGCCCAGGCTCGAAGGGCGTCCGATTCGTGCTCGCTGTCCGCGTCCTGCCAGGAGATCTTCAGCATGCACTTGCGGTCGTGCCGCACGACGGGAATGACGATCCCCACGTAGCCATGGAGGTACGGGCCGTCGGGAGACAGGTCCCATCGGCGCGTCAACGAGTCGATCCGGTCCGGGAGCGATTCGATCCAGGCACGCCCCGCCGCTCCTTCGCGGGCGACGGTGGCAGCCACGAACGCCGCCGGAATCAGCGGTCCGACCAGACCGCCAGCTCGTTGCCGCACGGGTCGCGGAAATGGAAGCGTCGCCCGCCCGGGAACTCGAAGATCTCCTGGACGATCCGGCCCCCGTGGTCGCGAATGTCCGCCTCCAGCCCCTCGAGATCCGCGGCATACAGAACGACCAGCGGTCCGCCCGGAACGACCGACGCCTCCCGCCGGAAGCCGCCGTCGAGCCTGCCATCCCGGAAGCTCGCATAGTCCGGCCCGTGGTCGGTCATCTCCCAACCGAACGTCGTGCCATAGAACCGCTTGGCGGCTTCGATGTCCGTGACCGGAATCTCGATGTAATCGATTCTTCCGTCCTGCTCCGTCGGTCTCACGCCGTTCCTTCCTGCCTCGTTCCGGGGCCCACGGGAAGCCGGAAGCGGGGTCCTCCACGTTCCCCCCGGGCCTCCTCCAGTATACTCCGGGCACCCGCCCCACAGGAACGACCGGAGGCTCCGAGCCGCACGGCGATGGCCGCCCCCGTCGCCCGGGAGAGCCCGTCCACATTCGCCGGAACCCGGGGACCGGGACCATATTCGCAGAGATTCCGCGGTCATGTTTCTCGCGACACACGGAGCCGGCAGATGTCATCGGAACTCGAATTCGTGGAATTCGTCGTCGACCAGTTGGACGAGGACTGCGGGGTCACCTTCAAGAAGATGTTCGGAGAGTACGGCCTCTACAGCCGGGGCAAGTTCTTCGGAATGATCTGCGACGATCGCCTGTTGTTCAAACCGACCGATGGGGGCCGGGCGTACATCGGGGAGGTCGTGGAAGCCGAGCCCTACCCCGGAGCGAAACCCGCGCTGCTGATCGAGGACCAGCTGGAGGACGGGGAATGGCTCAGCGAGCTGGTCAGGATCACGGTGCGCGAGCTTCCCGATCCGAGACCGAAGAGGAAGAGGCGGACGAAGAGCGAGTAGAAACCGCGAGCGCCCGCCTGTCGGGATCCGCGCCTCGAGCGTTGTCGCGGCCGTGCCGGTAATTCGGTACAATGCGCGGATTCCCGGGCGGCATGTTTCCGGCACTCAGGGGGCCCCGATGTCCAGCCGACCTCTTCCGACCTGCAACCACCTTCGATCCCTTCTGGTCATTTCGGCCATGCTCTGCCTGACGACCGTCTCGACGGCCGGGGCTCAGGGACCGGAGGAGATGCCCGCCGTACTGATCACCGGTACGAGCTCCGGCATCGGGCACCGGATGACCGAGGTCCTCTCCCGGAACGGATTCCTCGTCTATGCGGGGGCCCGGAAGCCCGAGGATCTCGCGCGCCTCGAAGCGATGGAAAACGTACGGTCCGTCCGGCTGGACGTGACGATTCAGAGTGAGATAGATGCGGCCGTGGAGTTCGTGCGTTCCGAAGGTCGCGGACTGTACGGACTGATCAACAATGCCGGAGTGGCGGTGATGAACCCGCTGATCGAGGCGCCCGAAGAGGAGATGGACTTCATCTTCGACGTGAATCTCCTGGGGCCGTACCGCGTGACCCGAGCTTTCGCGGAGCTGCTGATCGAGAGCGAAGGACGGGTGATGAACGTCAGTTCCATCGCCGGAATCCTCGCGGGCCCTTACAGCGGGGCCTACAGCATGAGCAAGCACGGCGTGGAGGCCTATACGGACGCCCTGGCCGCCGAACTCGAGCAGTTCGGCGTTCGGGTCGCGGCCGTCGAGCCCGGCAACTTCAAGTCGAAGATCGTCGAATCGATGGTCAAGCGGATGCGGGCCGCAGGATACACGGCCGAAGGCTCACGCTATCCCTCGATGCTCGACCTGATCACCGGGCCTCTCGATCGCTCCCAGTACGACGATCCCGAGCCTGTCGCTCTCGCGGCTCTCGACTTCCTGACCAGCACCGCGCCGAAACGGCGCTACATGGTGGTCCCGAACGCGTTCGAGGCGGAGATCACGATTCGGCAGGCTCTGACCGAGCTCGCTCAGCTGAACGAGGGGC
>JARRPA010000270.1:0-3243 GCA_037383305.1 Gemmatimonadota bacterium
ATCATGCTCCTGGAGGTGAGAGGGCTGCGGATGCAGCGTGGCGGCCAGGAGGTCCTCGCGGGTCTCGACTTCACGGCGGACCGGGGCGAAATCTACGGCCTCCTCGGGCCGAACGGCGCCGGAAAGACGACCTGCTTCGACATCCTCGCGGGGTTCCTGGTCCCAGACGCAGGCGAGATCCGACTGGCGGGACGTCCGTTGGACGGGGAGGCCCGGCGCACGGTGGGCATCGTTCCGCAGGAGATCGCGCTCTACCCGAAGCTCACTTGCCGACAGAACCTCCGCTTCTTCGCCCGCCTGTACGGCGTGCGTAGCGTGGCGGTGGATGCTCGGGTGGCCGCCTCGCTGCGGGACGTAGGGCTCGCAGCGAGCGCCGACCGGCCCGTGGCGCAGCTCAGCGGCGGGATGCAGCGCCGCCTCAACGTGGCCGTGTGCCTCGTGCACGATCCGGCATTGCTCGTACTCGACGAGCCCACGGTGGGTCTCGACCTCGAGTCCCGACAACAGATCTGGAATCTCCTGATTTCGCTCCGGAACCGGGGTCGTACGCTGCTCCTGACCACCCACTACCTCGAAGAGGCCGAGACCCTCTGCTCCAGGATCGGAATCCTCCTGAACGGCAGGCTCGCGGCCGAAGGCACGCTGGAGGAGCTGCGCAGGCGGATCTCAGCCGTGGAGGTGGCCGGCATCGAGTGCGAGGAGCCGACGGTCCTCCGGGCACGCGCGGAAGCCCTGGGCCTCGCATGGCGACCCGCCGGTCAGAGGACGGCGGTGTGGCTGCAGGAGCGCGAGACTCTGGAGGCGGTGGCCTCCCGCTTCCAGGGTCTCCCCATCCGGGGTCTGGACTTGCACCCCGTCCGCCTCGAGGATGTGTATCAGGAGGTCGTAGGCCGCGCCTGGACCGGCCCTTCGGTTCTCCTCGCACCCTCTGCGGGTGACGTCCGACGCGATCCGGAGGTAGACCGTGGACCGTAGGGCCATCGGGAAGAGGTCGTTTGCCTTTCTCCCCCTTTTCCTCCTGATTCCGGCATCCGCCGCGTCGGCGCAGCTCGCCACGCAGGAGACCCTGCTCGACCACTTCGCCGGGGACTGGGTGATGACCGGAACGATCGCGGGCGAAGAGGTCGTTCACGACGTGGACGCCGACTGGGTTCTCGCCGGCCACTATCTGCGCTTTCACGACTTCTCGCGCGAGCGCGAAGAGGACGGAGACCGAGCCTACGAGGCCACGGTCTACATCGGCCGGGATGCCGAGCGCGACCGGTTCGTCTGTCTGTGGCTGGACGTCACCGGCGGGGAGGGCCTCGCATCCGGTGTGCTCGGCCGCGCGACGCCCGCCGGCGACACGATTCCCTGGGTATTCGACGTGGGCGAGTACGTGATCCACAACACCTTCGTCTATCACCGCGCCGCGGACAGCTGGGAGTGGACCATCGTGAACGTGCGCGGCGAAGAGCGCAGCGAGTTCGCGCACGTGACCCTCGAGCGGAGATTCAATTCGGCCCCGGGAGAGTGGTCACCGGGACAGCGGGAGATCCTGGACGCGATCGCCCGGCTCTCCGCGGCGACCGCGCCGGGCGGGGGCGGAGCCGACGACTATGCCGCCAGACTGACCGACGACTTCAGCCGGTGGACCATCGGAAGCGAGTCCGTCATCGGCAAGCAGGCGTGGGTCGACGGCATTCGCGGCTGGTTCGACGACGGATGGCGCGTGTCCGACCGGCAGTCGGAGGTGCTCGAGATCACGGTCGAGGGGAGCACGGCGTTCTGCCGGCGGATCGTGTCCGAGACGTACGTGGGGCCGGACGGCGAAATCTCGCCTCCGGCGAGGGCCGCACTCGCCGAAGTCTGGAGGCGGGACGGCGAAGGCTGGAGGTTACAGCGCGTGACCGTTCACCCGATCCAGGATTGACGCGGCGTGCCGACCCGGTCTCACCCTTTCCCCTCCAGCGCGGCCTTCCGCTCGCGCCAGTCCGGGAGGTAGCGGTCCATCAGGGCGTAGAACCGCCCGTTGTGGCTCGGCTCGAGCAGGTGCACGAGCTCGTGCACGAGGATGTACTCCAGCAGCTCCGGCGGCCGTGCGGCGAGTTCGGAATTGAGACGGATGGTGCGTCTCGTCGGCGTGCAACTGCCCCACCGCGTTTTCATCCGTCGCACCTGGACTCCGCCGACCTTCACTCCGAGCTCCGGTTCCCAGCGCTCGAGCAACGAGGGGACGGCGGAGCGGACCTGGTCCCGGTACCAGGCCTCGACGGCCGAACGCCTCTCGTCGACGGTGGCTCCCGGCCGGACCTTCAGGAGCGGTCGGTCGCGGGTCCATTCGACGTGCGCGGACCCCGTCGTCACGGAGACGGCCAGCGGATAGGCCTGACCCCAGACCGGCAGGCTCTCCCCGTGCATGTATTCGGGGCTCGCAGATCGGTCCCGCGACGGGTCGATCGCCCGCTCGCGCATCCGCTCCTGGTGCTTCCGGATCCACTCCCGCTTCGAGAGCGCGAAGGCGCGAATCTCGGCGAGCGTCGCCCGTCGGGGAGCCGAAATGCGCACCTCACCGTGCGGCGGACGCACGGTCAGGTTGAGATTCTTCACCTTTTTCCGGACCACCTCGATGGTGATCCCGTCCAGCGTGATCTGCGACTTCATCCGCGCTCGCGTCCGATGTCCGTTTCGTGGGTTCCGCGGCGGACATGATCGCATGCCGGCCGAGATCGCGGAAGTCGGGCGACTTGACCGCCGTGCCCTGTTTGTAGACCGTGGACTCGGGTCCCGGCTCGGGCCGCCGCCGTCGTCCGACCCCGTCGAAGGAGACCTGCCATGCCTGCACGACCGAGGTCCCACGAGCTCATCTTCACCTGCCTGCTCGCTCTCGCGTTGCCGGGCTGCAGCCGGAACGGCGAACCGGCCGTCACCGTCGCCGACCGTCTCACCTCGATCGACGGATATCACGTGGAATTCTCCCCCTCGAGCGGGACGCTGACACCCTCCCAGCGCGGGGCGGAAGCGGATGCGTGGCGCGCCCTCGTTCGCTCTACGGCAAGCCAGGTGGCCCAGACCGCTTCGGCCTCCAACGTCTACGGCGATCGTTCGCTGTGGACCCCGCTCCTCGAGAACGACCGCTCCGATGTCTCTGGCTGCAACTTCCGGAACGAAAGCGCGCGGTTCCTGCGGGTCGTACGGGACGGCGACGAGATCCGGTCCGCCTCGGTCGAGGCCGCCTACATGGATCGCCGCCCGATCGATGGG
>JARRPA010000271.1:0-3604 GCA_037383305.1 Gemmatimonadota bacterium
CTGGCGTCGTCGTCCTCGTTGCCCGCGGCCACCGCAAAGGCCACGCCCTTGTTCACAGCGCCCTGGATGGCGTCGTACTCGGCCTGGCTGAAGCCGCTGCCGCCCAGGCTCATGTTGGCCACCTCAATGGTGTCCGCATTTTCGGCCACCCAGTCGATGCCAGCGATGATCCACGATGACCAGCCGCTGCCGCGCTTGTTGAGGACCTTGACCGCCCACAGGCGCGCCCCGGGCGCCACGCCCACCACGCCGATGCCGTTGTCCAGGGCGCCGATGGTGCCGGACACGTGCGTGCCGTGGTAATGATCATCGTCCCCGCCGGTCGTGCAGGTGGGATTGAAGATCTTGTCGGTGCAGTTGACACCCCCGACCACATTCAGGTCTGGGTGCTGGAAGTCGATGCCGGTATCGATGACGGCCACATCCACGTCCACGCGCCAGTCGTCGCTGCCATCGATATCGAGATTCGCGTTTTCGTCGGCAAAGATGCGGCTGATGCCGGTGGGCAGGGTCTGGGCGCTAATGTGGCGCTCTATATCTTCAACCACATAGGCGACGCGCGGGTCGTGCTGCAGCGCGACGACGCACCCGCCGTGCCACAAGGTTGCATCCCGGCCCCCGATTCCGAAACTGGTATCGTACTTGCCGACATCGCATGGCACTTTACCGAGCGCTGGTCGCTGAGCAGTATTCTTGGTCGGCGCCAACCGCCCCGATGGGCACGAACTGACAGCCCGGAGACATGCCGAGCATGAATGAAACTGTGACACGTCCCAAGATCGTGGACAAACCGTGGGGGCGGGAGGTGTGGTATGCCCACAACGATCAGTACGCGGGCAAGATCCTGGAGGTCGATGCCGGTCACCTGTTGTCATTGCAGATGCACGAGGTGAAGCACGAAACGCTGTACCTGCATGCGGGGAGGATGCGCTTCACGAGAGGGGAGGAGGTGTTCGAGTGGAATCCCGGTGAGGCGATCGAGATTCCCCCGCACACGGTGCACCGGATGGAGGCGATCGAGGACAGCGTGATCCTCGAAGTGAGCACACCGCAGCTGGACGACGTCGTCCGGCTGGAAGACCGCTACGGGCGGACCACGACGTGAGCTCACGCCTGATCGAGATCCCCCGGCGCAGCTATCCGCAGACGTGGTGGCTCCTGGATGTGCTCGGACAGGACATACGTCTGCTGGGTGAGGAGATCGTAGACCTGTCGGCAGGCGCGATCGAGCTGCGACACGTCGCCCGTGAGCTGCGCGGCTGGGCCGAACCGAGCGATCGCTGGTCGAGGACGACGGGTGAAAGTCCGTTCCCGTCCCTCGGTGAGCGGCATCGACGGCAGCTCTCATTCGGTCCGATTCTGACCTACCTCGTGGAGCGTGACGACCGCGGAGGACTCCACGGAGGGCGCCCCTTCCGACACCTCAGAATCAGTGGAATCCGTTCGAATCTGACCCCGGCGACGTCAGCCGAGATCGCCGTGCATTTCTACGGACGCCGCCCGGCGGTCTTCGCCTACACCGATCCGGTGACGGCGCACGGGTTCGTAGGATTCGACTGGGAGGCCATCTCCGAGCGGGACCTGACGGAACTGCTGAAACGGGAAATGTCGGCGCCGCCGGAGTGAATTGCGGGGAACGTGGAGAGTCCGTATTCTCTCCGCCGGGCGGGAAGGGTGCGATTCCGGCCCCGATCGGCCGAAGTGAGAAAGCCCCCTCGGCCACGGATTGACTGCGGGGATAGGATCCAGGTAGGCTCCGTGGCTCCGGGGGTTCTCTCTCACCGTATGACACACCCGGGACCCGGGAGGGTTCCCTGTCGTCCGGTCCGAGTGTCCACCGCGCGAGGTGCCCCATGCCCTCCGACCCATCCGAGACGTCCCTCGATCGACTTCCGGTCCTTTACGCGGCGCTGGCTTCTGGTGTGGTTCTTTACGCGGCCGTCCTGGTGTTCGTTCTCGAGCCGACCCTGGCCGTAGAGGATCCGACCTGGCTGAGAGTCGCCTGGCTGGCCGTGGCGATCGGGGTCACCCTCATGGCCGGGGTCATCCAGGCACGCATTCGTTCGGGCACCGTGAGCGAGACAGGCCTCGCGTCCGGCGCCCTGCTGGTGTGGGCGCTTGCGGAAGGACAGGCGTTGCTCGGACTGACCGGGTACCTGCTGTCAGGGGACCGTTTGCTGCTGATTCTCCCTCTGGTCCTCTTCGCCTACCTCTATCTTCGATATCCGCCGCCGGCGTTCAGTCCGCGCTCTCGATGACCACGAACGCCACCGCTTGACCGTCCTCGTGCGTGAAGCTGAGGTGGATGGCGGTTCCGCCACGTGACAGGAACGCCCGCTGGGCGGCTCCTGCCAGCACGATTCGCGGTCTTCCGTTCGCCTCGGTGCGAACCTCGATCTCGGTCCACCGCATTCCCTCGCGAAGTCCGCATCCGAGCGCCTTCACGAAGGCCTCCTTCGCCGCGAAACGGGCGGCATAGCAATCGGCTCGGCGCTCTCGAGCATCGCAGGTCGTACGTTCCCTCGCGGTGAACAGCCGCATCGGCCCGCGTTCCGGGCGGGTTTCGATCAGGCGCTCGATGCGCGCCACTTCGACCTGGTCCACGCCGATCCCAAGGATCATTCGCCGCTCTCCTCAGTCCTGCAGCATCAGGCGGGTCTGGTAGGCCTCGAGGATCTCCGCCCGGCTCAGGAGGCCCAGCAACCGCCTCGATTCCGCGCTCTCGACGACCGGAATGTAATCGAGGTCTCGCACGCCCATTCGCCGGGACGCTTCCAGAAGTGATTCCCCGGGCGTGATCGTCTCCACCTCGGCGTCTTCGAGGTCGGCGGCGATCACGATGTCGATCAGTCCTTCCTGCATCGCATGGGCCACGTCGGCATACGTCAGTAATCCCGACAGACGCAGCTCCCGGTTCACCACGGGAAAGGAACTCTGCTTCGAGTCCCGCAGCTGCGTGAGCAGTTCTCGCAGCGGCGCATCGTCGAGAACCACGTCGGGATCGCGATTGTAGCACTCCGACACCAGGGCCCGTTCCAGGATCGAGCGATCCGCCCCGTGCCGGATGTGGTCACCGGATCGGCGCAGCGATTCGGAGTAGATCGACTCGGGATGAAGTCGACGCGACACGAGATAGCTGATGACGCAGACCACCATCAAAGGCAGGATCAGCCCGTAATCATCCGTCATCTCGAAGATGATGATGATCGCGGTGAGCGGAGCGAAGGTCGCGCCCGATACGCGACGGCAGCCATTCCCACCAGCGCGTAGGCCTCGGGTGTGATGCCGAGATCCGGAAAGAGCCCGGCGGCCGTGAGTCCGAAGAAGCTGCCGAAGGACGCTCCGACGAACAGGCTGGGCGTGAAGACGCCGCCCGCGCCCCCGCCGCCCATGGTCAGGCCTGAAGCGACGATCTTCAGCAGGCCGAGCGAGAGGGCGGTCAGGCCGGTGAGTCGAGAGGCGAGTACCAGCTCGATTCCGTGTCGTCCGTCGCCGAGCAGTTCCGGATGCACGAAGCCGAGGCCGGCCAGCAGGATGCCGCCGATAACGGCAGCGAATTCCGGACGCTCTCCGGCGATCCGGTGAAGTGCGTCCTGCGTGCTGA
>JARRPA010000272.1:0-3240 GCA_037383305.1 Gemmatimonadota bacterium
CGCGCCGAGCTGGGTGACGGGCCGGTCGATGCCGGCACGCGCCTGTCCGCCCTGCGCGAACTGGGGCTGGCGGCGGAGCGCTATCGCTCCAGTGTGTACGGTGACGGGGCCTATGCCCGCACCACCGGCCAGCCGGTGGAACGCATCCGGGCCCTGCTGGATGACGCGCTCGACGGACGCTATCGGATCGTCCGCGAGCTGGGACGCGGAGGAATGGCCGTCGTGTTCCTGGCGTGGGAGCGGAAGCACGACCGCCTCGTAGTACTCAAGGTCATGCGTCCCGAGATCGGCGCGCGGTTCAGCGCAGACAGATTCGCCCGTGAAGTCCGGCTGGCGGCCCGCCTCGCCCACCCGCACATCGTGGCACTGATCGATTCCGGGCAGGTGGATGGACTCGCCTATTATGTCATGCCGTACATCGAGGGCGAGACTCTCCGCTCGGTACTGCGCCGCGAGGGCACACTTTCCGTGGGGGATACAGTCTCCCTCCTGAGGGATGTGGCGCGTGCTCTGGCGCATGCTCACGCGAAGGGGGTCGCTCATCGGGACTTGAAGCCCGCCAACGTGCTCGTTGCCGGCCATCACGCGTACCTGCTGGACTTCGGCATAGCGAAGAGTTTCGAAGCGGACGAGGGAGATGATCCTCTTACGCGCACCGGCGACGCGGTCGGAACGCCTCGATACATGGCTCCGGAGCAGCTCGCCGGGATATCGGATGCCAATCACCGGGTGGACCTGTACGCGTGGGGCCAGCTGGCCTACGAGATGCTTCTCGGTCGAGTGCGCGAGCTCGAACCGTCCGACCTCGAAGGAGAGCCGGTCGCACCGAGGGTCGCCAAGCTGCTCGCTTCAGAGCGGCCCGAGGTGCCGGCGGATCTGGCCGAGCTGGTAGGCCGCTGTCTGGAGGTGCGACCGGACAGCCGGTCGACATCGGCCGAGGAGATTCTCTCAGTGCTCGGGGGCGCGCGCTCCGGGTCTGCCAGCAGACGAGACGAAGTCTCCCGCTCCGCCGGATCCGATCACCGCAGGGTGAGTAGATTTCTGCCCGGCATGGTCGCAGGCGCCGCCGTGATCGCGGCGGCCGTCTTCGCCCTCACTCGTGGTCCCGGTGAAGCGGCTCCGACCCCGTCCACGCCGACCCCGACAGTCGAGACCGCCGGAATGGCTCTCTCGACTCCGATCGCCGTCGCGCCGTTCCGGAACGAGACGGGCGACCCGGCCCTCGACGTGGTAGGTCGATTGGCGGGAGACTGGATCTCGGAGGGACTGGTGCGGTCGGGCGTGGGCGCCGTCGTGCCGTGGCCCAGTGCCCTGGAGGCCACCGAGGCGGGGAAGCGAGCCGAAGACCGGGCGGAAAGGTCGGATCCTGTGACCGTTCTCGCCGAGGGAACCGGCGCCCGGACCGTCGTCACCGGCTCCTACTACGCCACGGGCGAAGGACTCAGCTTTCGGGCCGAGGTCGTCGATGCCCGGAACGGCTCCGTGATCAGTGCGACCGAGACGATCTCGGCTCCACGCGACTCGATCGAGTCCGCGATCCTCGCCTTGCGGGAACGGGTGATGGGGAGCGTCGCGATGGCATCCGACACACGGATTCCGGCCGTGGCCGGCCGAGTCCCCCGTCCCCCCACCTTTGCGGCATATCGCGCTTTCGACCGCGGTCTCGGGCTCTATCTGCAGCAGGAGTACACCCGCGCCGTACCGGAACTGCTGCGCGCCTGGGATCTGGATTCCGAGTTCCACGATGCCCCGCTGCTGGCGGCCACGAACCTCGTGAACATAGGCACGGTGAGCGAGCGAGCCCGGGCTGACTCGTTGCTCGACCTGCTGAGCGAGCACAGGTCATCCTTGAGTGATCTGCAGGACTTGCGCTGGCAGTACCTGAGAGCGCTTCTCGATTCCGACGGGAGCGCCGCACTTCAGGTGGCGCTTCGAGCCGCCGAGATCACCGGTGATTCCCGTACCTCCTACAACGCGGCCCACGCGGCTCTCGCGGTCGGCCGACCGCGGTTGGCGATCGAGTTTCTCGAGGCGATGGATCCGGATTCGGGCCCGCTGCGTGACTGGCTGCATTACTGGACGGTTCTCGCCCATGCACGCCACCTCGTCGGAGATTTCGATGGCGAGCTCGCTGCGTGCCGCTCGATGCAGGAACGCTTTCCTGATCGACGGATCGGCTCGGTCCTCGAGGCTCGGGCGCTGGCCGCCGCGGGGCGCACGATCGAGTTGGATTCGCTCCTGGTCAGGCTGGAAGGGTCGTCGCCCGGGGTGTACTGGTCGCAGGGCGCGGCCATGGTCGTGGCCGGAGAGGAGCTTCGGGCCCATGGATATCCGGAGGTGGGAGAGGCCATGCTGCGGAGCGGTCGCGACTGGCTGGAGGCCCGGTTGCAGGAGACGCCGGAGTTCCGTCCGCATCGGTACTGGATCGGCTCGGTCTTATACGACCTCGGTCTGTACGACGACGCCGCACGTGTCTTTTCGGACCTGTTTGCCGACTATCCCGAGCGCAGCACCTATCGTGGTATGCTGGCGCTGAGTCTGGCACGCACGGGCGAGACCGAGCGAGCGGAGCGCCTTCTGGACGGAGGATTCGAGTACGCGCTCGGCGAGCGCACAGCTCTCCTGGCACGGCTGTCCGCGATCGATGGAGATCCCTCGCGGGCCGTGTCGCTGCTCGGGGTCGCCTTCGACCAGGGGCTCGAAGGACTGGCGTGGCTGCATGCCGTGGCGTGGCCAGACCTCGAGCTCATGCGGTCGGATCCGAGGTTCGAGGCGGTGCTGTCGGGTTCGCGTGGGGAGAGCAGCCCCGGGTAACCGGGAGTCGCCTCACCGCCGCGAACGAACCTGCGACCGTGAAGAGCGATCGCTCCTCGCATCAGTCCTCCGCGAGGCCCGCTGCCTGAGCCGCCACCCATTCATCGAGGCGGGCACGCGCCGCCTCGACCACGACCTCATCGGCCCGGGTCAGCCGGCGCGCTCGATCCAGCACCTCGTCCGTGATCTCCTGATCGATGTACTTGGCCGGAGTACGATTGTCGAAGACCACCTCCGGCTGGCCGGGCAGGTCAAGCACATCGAAGGCGAGGGCGAGCGAGTCGTCGAAGCGATCGACGATTCCGACGGCGGAGAAACGTTCGAGTCCCTCGAGCGCCGCGTCAATCACCCGGGCCTCATCCTCTTCGAAACCGAACAACTGCGTACGGTCCGCGGCTTCGCTTCCGTAATCGGCGCCCGCGAGCA
>JARRPA010000273.1:0-6578 GCA_037383305.1 Gemmatimonadota bacterium
GCCGCCGCCGTCGAGCGGATCCGGGACCACCAACAACGCGCTTCCCAACAGATGGGGCAGGAGTACGCCGGCATCTTCGAGGCCCACCAGCTCATCGCATCCGATCCCTCCTTGCTCGAGCCGGTGGAGGAGATCATCCGCAAGCAGCAGGTGAACGCGGAGTGGGCTCTGGACCAGGTTGTGGGTGCACTCGTGGCGCGGTTCGAGGAGCTGCCCGACGAGGCCCTGTCCGACCGCAAGCTGGACGTGATCGACGTTGCCAGCCAGATCCTCAGCACCCTCCACGGCATCGATCTGGAGCAGCTCGAAAAGCTGGACCACCCCGTGATCCTCGTTGCCGACGATCTGCCTCCCTCCACGACGGTGCAGCTCCCCCTGGACAAGATCCTCGGCTTCGCTCTCGAGATGGGGGGGCCCACCGCGCATACCACGATCATCGCCCGCTCCCTCGGCATCCCCGTGATCGTGGGTGCCCACGGGATCTGCCAGCGCGCCCGCCACGCCCACAACATCGCGCTGGACGCCTTCGAGGGCCGGGTGATCTTCGACCCCAACCCGGCCGAGGTTGCCGAGTACCGCTCCCGCCAGCGGGAGTACCACGAGCAGCAGGCCCATCTCCTGTCCATGCGAGTCGCTCCGACGATCACCCGCGACGGACGCGAGCTCGATCTTCTCGCCAACATCGATCTTCCGACCGAGGTCTCCGCAGCGGTGGCGTGGAATGTGTCGGGGATCGGCCTCTACCGCTCCGAGTTCCTGTACATGAAGATGAGTCCTGCACTGCCCGGCGAGGAGGATCACCTCGCCGTGTACCGCGAAATCGTGGCCACCATGGGGCAGGGTCCGACCACCATCCGCACCTTCGACCTGGGAGGGAAGAAGCTGGCGCGGGAGGTGATCGGGGGAACGGAGCCGAATCCGGTTCTGGGGCTGCGCGGTATCAGGCTCTGCTTTTCCAAGCCTGAGTTCTTCATCATCCAGCTGAGAGCCCTGCTGCGGCTGGCGGGGGAGTTCCCGGCGGGCCGGGTCCGCATCATGTTCCCCCTCATCTCCGGTGTCGAGGAGTTCCGTACCGCCCGCCTGTTGGTCCAGCAACAACGGGCGGACCTCCGCCGGACCGGGCATCAGGTCCCCGACGACATTCCCCTCGGCGCCATGGTGGAGGTGCCTTCCTCGGCGATCATGGCCCGCGAGCTGGCCCGTGAGGTGGACTTCCTGTCCATCGGGACCAACGATCTCATCCGGCCATCCTGCGACTCATCGCGCAGGTCGTGGAGGCCGGACAGGCGGAAGGGACGGAAGTGGGGATGTGCGGCGAGATGGCCGCGGACCCGCTCATGGTTCCGGTTCTGTTGGGGCTCGGGCTCACCCGCTTCAGCATGAACCCACAGGCGGTACCCGTGGTGCGGGCCCTGCTGCGGCAGCTCTCCTATCGTGAGTCGGTCCACAGGGCGCGGCAGGCTCTGCAGATGGTGACCGCCCGCCAGGTCCGGGAGTATCTGCTGGAGCGTCTGGCCCTGTCGCTCACCAAGATCAAGATTCGGGTATAGCCTGACGTCACGTTCCGGGAAAAGGAGCGCACCATGGCCGCTCGCGCGCCGCGATTCGTCCACAAGCCCTGGGGACACGAGGAGATCTTCGCCGAGACGGCGCGCTACGTGGGGAAGATCCTCTTCATCCGCGCCGGAGAGGCGTTGAGCCTGCAGTATCACGAACGCAAGGAGGAGACGCTGCGGGTCCTCGACGGCAGCCTCCAGCTCGTCACGGGACTCCAAGTGGCGAGCCTCGAAACCCTGGGCCTGGGACCCGGAGAGGTGTTTCACATCGCACCGGGTGTGATCCACCGCATGGTGGCTGTCACCGACTGTCGACTGCTGGAGGTGTCCACCCCCGAGCTGGACGACGTGGTGCGGTTGGAGGACCGGTACGGACGAACGGGGACCAACCAACCCTGAGGTCCGCGTCAGCCCGATGGCGGCCCGCCCGGCGGTAAACATCAGCCGTTCTGCGACCTCCCGGCCACCGGGCACAGAGCCTGTCCAGGATTCGCCTTGCTTGTTCATGGACCTGAGCCCGCCGGCAGCGTGTGGCCGGAACGGACTTTTGCACAACGATCACAGTCGGTGTGGTCCCATGTGCCGTACACTGGGAAGGAAGGACGCTGATCCTGGGGAGGCGAGATGGGACAGACTTCCCGTTGCATGCTCTGGCTGGCCGTGGGCGTGGTCCTCGCCGGGCCGTCTGCGAGGGCAGACGAGGGGGCCACCCCCACGCCGGCTCCCACGGCGACGTCGGCCGCACGACCGACTCCGGTCGTCATCACCAACGAGACCCTCGGCACATACGCCGGTCGCGGCCACATCACGGAGGTCGCCACCAAGACCCCGACCCCCGGTCCTGCGACACAGAGCGGGAAGCGCGATCCCTCCATACCCTTCCGGTGGGAGGACGACGCGGGGGTCGCCCCGGCGCCTCCGTCGGGCGCCTATAATGGGTCGCACGGTGGGATGAAGTGCGGCGTTGCGGGGCCCGACTGCCACCGCGCCCTGCGCACCGCCGACGATAGCTGTTCCCACGCTCGGTGAGAGAGATATGACATTTCGGCGCATAGTCATCGGCATAGCCATTGTGATCGTCGTCCTCGTCGGCGCGGCGTTGCTGTACCTCACGTTCGGAGATTTCTCGAGATTCCGACCGCATATCGAGACGGCGCTCACCGAGAGCCTGGGCCGCGAGGTCCGGCTCGGCGGCGAATTCGACCTGCGGCCCCTGCCGACGCCCTCGGTCTCACTGACGGATCTCAGCATCGCGAATGCCGACTGGGGATCGGCACCCGCGTTCCTGACGCTCGGTCGCGCCGAGGTGGTGGTCGATCTCTGGTCGCTGCTCTTCGGACCGATAGAAGTGCGCGAGCTGAGGATAGAGGATGTCGGGATCGTGCTCGAGACGGACGCCGAGGGCCGCAGCAATCTGCCGGTACCGCCGGACGAGGAAGAGGAACCGGAGCCGGACGAAGATGCCGGCGGCCTGCCGCTGATCATCGAGTCCGGGCTCGTCCGCAACGTGGATCTGACCCTGCGGCGAGCGGACGCCGAAGACCGGCATGTGCGGGTCGCAGAACTGGAAATCGGTCAGGCCGAGAACGGTGATCTCCGACTCGAAGGGAGCGGTGAACTGTTCGGCCTGCCGCTCGGGCTGACCGGCTCGGCCGGTCCCTATGCCGCGCTGAGTTCCGGCGGCGCGGTCACTAACGAGTTCTCGGGCAATATCGGCGAACTCCGATTCCAGGTGAGTGGCCGGAGCGAGGCGCCCCTTGCCCTGGACGGATCCCGCTTCGAGGCGACCGCGTCCTCCCCTGCCGTCGAGCAACTGTTGCGCGCCTTCGAGGTGGACATGCCTCTCGAGGGGCCGCTCGAGCTGGCGGCGACGGTGACTAGCGACGCCGGCGTCGCCGGGATCTCGGGCTCCCTGGGCGTCGCAGGTCTCGAGGCGCAGCTGGAGTCCAGCAGCAGCGGCAACCGGATGCGTTTCGACGCGAGTCTCGCCACGCTGGACCGGCTCGGGAAGATCCTCGAAGTGGAAGGCCTGCCCGCACAGACGCTCGAGGCGGAAGGGACGCTGGTGTTCGATGATGGGGTGCTGCGCATGGAGGGGGTCACCGCCAGTGCCGGTTCTGCGGAGGCGAGCTTCGACGGCAGCCTCCGCGAGGCGCCCGGCGCATCCGATGTGAAGCTGCGCCTCCACGGCCCGAGCCTGACGGAGTTGTCGCCCGATCTGCCGCAGCTGGCGTTCGATTTCCGTTCCGCGATCGATTTCTCGACGGAGAGCGTGGAGCTCACTTCGCTGGATCTGAAGTTCGGCGACAGCGACGTCGCGGGTACGGCGACCGTCGCTTTCGGAGAGCCGCTGCGGGTGCAGGCCCGACTCGAATCCGACCGGCTCGATCTGACGCCGTTCGGCAGCGATACGGAGACCCCCGATGCGGGAGCGGAGGCGTCCGCGGAGAATGCCGAGGCGGACAGCGATGGCGAGAGTCCCTACGTGTTCGGCGAGGACCCGCTGCCCCTGGAGGCCCTAGAGCGCTACGAGGCGGACATCGACGTCGGTATCGCGCAGCTGATCGACGAGCCGCAGGCGGTGAAGGATGTGAAAGTGCGTCTGACGCTGAAGGACGGCGACCTGAACCTGACCGCTAATCTCATCGGGCAACACGCCGGGCAGGCGGCCAGTCACCTGCGTCTGACGACCGACGGCCAGCGTGCCGAACTCCGTGCCACGGCCGGCTGGCGCGGCCTGATCCTGAACCTCTTCTCCGGAGAGGGCGCCACGCCGACGGATATCCCGCCCATCGACCTGACATTTCGTATGGCGGCTTCCGGGGCGTCTCCCCGTGAACTGGCCGCCAGCGTGGACGGCACGGCGCTCCTTACCCAGGGACCGGGACGGCTGGACTCAGCGCGCTGAACCCGTTCGCCGAGAAAGAACCGTACTCGACTCTCGAATGCACGGTGATGTCGATGGAGTTCGACGACGGGGAGGGCGAGATCGACGGTTTCCTGGTGCAGACGGAGAAGCTGACGATCGTCGGCGGCGGTACCGTGGACCTGAATACCGAGCGGCTGAACATCGAATTCAACACGAAGCCGCGCTCCGGCGTCGGGATCAGTGCCGACATGTTCGTGACGCCGTTCGTGAGCCTCAGCGGTACGCTCGCGGATCCGGGCGTTGGCCTGAATCCGAAAGGCATCCTGCTGAGCGGCGGTGCCGCTTTCGCGACCGGCGGGCTGTCATTCCTGCTGGAAGGGCTGGCCGATCGGGTCACCGCCCAGGCGGATCACTGCGAGAAGAGTCTGAGCGAGGCAGGCGGGCACCCGTCCCTCGAAGAGTTGCTCGCCGAACCCTGAGATCGTCCGACAGGCTCAGGAGGGCGCCACACTCTCCTGCATGTAAGCCTGGAGTACGCGCGTGAGATTGACGGCTCCCAGCGCCCGGCCGTCCGCATCGATGACCGGCATGTCCTCGATTTCCATCTCCAGTTGCCGGTGAAGTACGTCCTCCAGTTCCTCGTCAGGTGATGCCGAGGCGATGATGCTGTTCATGAAGTCCGCTGCCGTACCGCCCGCCACCCGTTCCATGAGCTGACGCCGTGTGTGCGCAGGACGATGTTCTGCAAGGAAGTGCACGACGATGCGGCGGCGGGAGATGTGCCCGAGCAGGCGGCCATCGTGGCCGGCGACGTAGACGTCGCGCAGGCAATTCTCCTGCAGCAGTCGTTCCATGACCTCCCGGAGAGAAGCCTCCGGCGGGACCGTGACAATGGCGTCCTGGTGCTGCGCGATCCACTCCGATATTTTCATCGGTCCCGTGTCCTCTCTCGTTCTTCGCCGAGTTCGCCGGCGCGACCGAGCGCGATCCGTACGGCGATCGGACCGGTCACCTCGGCCAGAAGCGTGCTGCCCAGTATCACATTGACTACGACTTCGCTCACCGGCCGGAAGTTCGGGTATTGCCCGATGGCCAGCGCCAGGCCGACGGCCACACCGGCCTGCGGGATCAGTGCGAGTCCCAGCCAGCGACGCACGACGGGCTCGGCGCCGCTCGCGAGTCCTCCGCCGGCGGCGCCCGCCACCTTGCCGGCGACGCGAGCCAGATAGTAGACGGCGACCAGGCCGAGATACTCCGCGAGCACCGTCGGGTCGAACATCGCCCCGGCCACCGTGAAGAAGATCAGAAAGACGAGTTCCTCCAGATATTCCACGGGCGCGAACAGCCGGTCGCCCGCGGCGCCGAGCGATGCGCGGGCCGAGAATCCGAGGGCCATCGCCGAGAGCAGAGGGGAGAGGTCGAAGCGCGCGGCGAGCCCGATCGTCAGGAAGACGGCGGATGCCACCAGAGGCAGCCGGAGGGCGCGGATCAGCTGGCGGGTCAGCCGGCTCGCGCCGAAGCCCATGACGAGCCCGAGAAGGACCGAACCGACGATATCGACGAGTGCGCCGGAAAGCCCTCCGGCGAAAGACGCGGTCGTCGTCAGTGCCGTGGCGATGGCGAACAGGATGACGCCCATCGCGTCGTCGAGTGCCACGACGCCCAGGAGCGTCGAACTGAGCGGGCCGCTTGCGCGATACTGATGCAGTACCGCGATCGTCGCCGCCGGTGCGGTAGGGGCGGCGATGGCGCCGAATACCGGCGCGAGCATGAGCGCCGGCACACCGGCGACCGTGTCCGGCAGTATCAGGAGCATCGCCCCGGTGACGGCCAGCGCAGCACCGAGGGACTCACCGAGTGTGGATCCCAGTATCACGCGTCCGGTGCGTCGGAGCTGTCCGGCGGTGATGGAGCCGCCGATGAGGTAGGCGATGATCCCCAGTGCCGCGGTGGTCAGCGGCTCCGCCCAGTCGCCGACGCGGATTCCCAGCCGGTCCCCGAGCAGGTGGGGCGAGAACAGGATGCCGGCGATGACATAGGCCGCCACCCGCGGCAGGCCGAGACGGGAGGCGAGCAGGCCGAGCAGCAGTCCGGCCAGCAGCAGTACGCCGAGGACGAGATGGATCGTCGTCGGTGTTTCCACGATCGAGCGG
>JARRPA010000274.1:0-3185 GCA_037383305.1 Gemmatimonadota bacterium
CGGAGCACCTTCGGCAGCACGAAAGGGTCACGGCGCTGGACCGGATCGCGGAGGGGCGGGTCCAGGCCTGCCTGCGGGAGGGGGAGTTCCCCCGCGTGCAGCACTTCCTCGCGTCGAGGGGATGGCGTTCGCGCCTGCGTTCCCGCGGGAGGAAGACCAGCGGTTAGCGAGCGCTCGACTCAGTCCGTTCCATCAGGGCGGTCTGCGTCGCCCGCGTCGTCGACTCGCTCGGCTTCGTCTTCCGTGGCGTCACCCGGCGCGGAGCCGTCGAGATAGCGTCGCAGCGCCCGTCGCGCGTCACCTTCCGCAAACAGCGTGGCGCCCGTGCGAACCAGGTCCGCCACCACGTCGTCCAGCGGTCGGATCGCGCGTCGTTCCCGGTCGGCGCTCATGTCTCCGATGAAGGGCCACAGCCGGTCGCGGACATCTCTCGGGAGCACCTGGTCGAGGTACTCGAGGGCGAAGCTGCGGGCCTCGGACCGGTCGTTCAGCAACGCCGTCCAGGCGGCTCGGATCGCCTCGGGGTCCACGACCAGTCCGAGCATCCGGAACATGTGCTCGAGGCTCAGTCGGCCGCGTTCACCGAGCCGCCGCTCCACGAACGGGTCCGGGTCTACGTCATCCAGAAGGCGCGCGAGCTCCCAGACGGCCCGTCCGCGGCCCAGCTCCGAGCGGATCGCGCTCCATACTCGCGCCCGGGTGTGATCCGGTGACGCGGGAAGGTCCATTCTTCGTCTTCGCGCCAGAGCGACGGCGGCCCGATAGCGGATTTCGAAACGATTCGCGTCCAGCGCCGACAGCAGCGCGTCGTCCGCGACTTCCGCTGGAATGCGTGCCAGAACTCGCGGAAGCCGGCGCCGGATCACGAAATCGGCCGACTCTTCGGCCAGAACGCGCGTCATCTCGGGAAGCGCGGGCTCTCCGATCTCGATGAGCACCCGCGCGGCGGAGTCGACCAGGCGGTCGCGTGCCAGCAGCCGCACCAGCGGGCGTACGAGGTCGGGGTCCGTGGCCCCGCCTTCCCGAAGCAGGTCCGTGATCCGCTCCACGTCGCGCGAACGAAGCACGGTCTCGGGATCCGCATCTTCCGGACGGACCGCGGCCCTCGTGCTGCCGCTCGATACCGTGCCGGGGGCGGTGGACCGGATCGGTTCGTCGAGGTCGAGGCCACGGGCCCCCAGGACCCGAGTGATGTCGAGACGGCTCAGCGTATGGGCTCTCGAACCGCTCGCGCCCGTGAGCGTCTCGTCGAATCCATCGGCGGCCAGACGGGAACGCAGGGTGCGAAAGTACTCTGCGCCGATGCGTCCGGAGAGCGCCAAGAGGGTGCTGCAGATTCCGATCACGAAGACCGAGAGCCAACGGGAGGGAAGGCCCGGAAGCGTAACCCAGAGAAAAACGATGAGCACGCCGAGCCCCTCGCCGAGCGAATCCGCGACGGAGTCCACGAACGTCTTCGTCCGCCGACGGACCGGTTGGGGCACCGGCACCCAGAGGAACTCCATGACGGAGCGGAAGACCGACTTCCGGAGTGTCGAGTCGGCGCCGCGCAGAGCGGTCGCGACGACCAGACCCGGCGCGAGCAGCATGCCGACCGACCCGAATGCGACGATCAGGGGCGTGAGTGCGACGCTTCCCGCGATCCCGAGCGAGGCGAGGAGGCGTGTCGTAGCCAGCAGCTGAATGAGCAGTGCGAGGCCGCCGGTCCAGGCGTAGAAGTCTCCGAAGAACACGGCCATTTCCGGTCCCCGGCCCAGCGAAATCTGGACCGCTTCCTTGAACTGGAAGTCGACCACGGCGCTGGCGGCGCCGACCAGTACGAACACGACCGCGATCAGCCGGACCTGCGGGGTCGAGGCCACCCGACGGAGGCCTTCGCCGGATCGGCCCGAAGCGTCCCCATCACGGCCGGTGCCCATGGGCCCGAGTCGATCGCGGGGAAGCACCTCGTTGACGAGCAGGGCGAGGCCCAGCAGGGCGGCGAGCACGAACAGCAGATCGCGTGGTTCGAACCGGCCGAGGAGCGGCCGCATCGACAGGCCGGCCGCCAGCAACCCGAGCGTGCCTCCCGCGCTCACCAGCCCGAACAGACGCTTCGCCTCGCGGACCGCGAACATCTCGCTCACCAGCAGCCAGAAGCCGGAGGTCAGCAGCAGCGTGCCCACGGCGGTCAGCAGGTAGAATACGACGACCAGCGTTCCCTCATCGGCGAGAAAAGGATGCAGCGCGAGAATCGAGACCGCGAGGCCGGCGATCGTCACGCGCAGAACCGACTGGGGGTGACGGACCGAAACGGCGCGGCTGAACAGCGCCGCCGCCGCGAGTCCGAGGGCGAACTCGGCCCCGCCGACGTAGGGCAGCGAAGAAGCGTCGTAGATTTCGAGAAAGAAGGCTTCTCGCAGCGCCCGGGAGAGCACCACGAAGGCCATCATTACGAATGCCCCGGCAAATGCCAGCAGGACCAGCCGGATTTCGTTCGGGCGGACATCCAGCCACTCGGCGAGGCGGGTTGCCGGCGTCACGGGCTGACGGCCCGGCTCAGGCTTCGATTCCGTGACGCGCGGCCCGGGTCATCGCGTCGACGAATCGCTCGATCTCCTCGGGTGTCGTGTACACGCTGGAGGAGACGCGAATCCCCCGAAATTCGGAATGCACGATCGGCGTGACGATGATCCTGTGTTCACGCCACAGCCACGACGTGAGTGCGCCGGGTTCGATCCCCTCGATTTCGACGTTCGCGAACCCGCACGAGAACCGAGGGTCGAGACTCGTATGCAGGGACACGCCCGGCAACTCGAGCATCGGCCGGGCCCAGCTGTCGCGAAGGTGGCGAAGCCGTGCTTCCTTCCGGGCGGCCCCGATCGCCTGGTGAAAGGTCAGCGCCTCGGCGATCGCCAGGTAGTTGGCCGCCGGGTGGGTGCCGATTTCTTCGAACTTCCGGATGTCGCCGTCGAGCCGCTCGTCGGCGGCCTGCATCGGCCAGAGGTCCGCGATGCGATCGCGACGGACGTAGAGCAGGCCGGTACCGTGCGGTGCGCAGAGCCACTTGTGCAGACTCACGGCGTAGTAATCGCACTCGAGCTCGGCCAGCGTGAAATCGAAATGCGCGAGAGCGTGTGCGCCGTCCACGATGACCGGGATCCCGTGCCGCCTGCCCAGCTCGGCTACCTCGCGGACCGGGAGAA
>JARRPA010000275.1:0-3156 GCA_037383305.1 Gemmatimonadota bacterium
CGCGCGTGTTCATGCCATACGATAGGGAAGGGGGCAAGAGACTCGCCACCGGCTGTTCGCCGTGCGCCTCTCCCTAAGTACGCGAGCGGCGAGTCACGGCGGAAACTCTCCGCGGCGGCGTTTCGTATATTCGCGTACTCGAGTACGTGTCGGAAGCCGTTGTCTCGCTCCAGGAGAGTCTCCCATGGCCGGTGCACACCAATCCCTTCCGGGCCTTGCAGCCGCACTCGTACTCGTGGCAGGCGCCTGCGCCCCGACGGATTCAGGAGGTACTTACGGTGCCTCCAGCGTGCCGGCCGGTTCGCATGCGGCAGAGATCGATGCTCTCGTGAACGCCTTCCACGACGCCGGACAGTTCAATGGTTCGGTGCTCGTATCGGAAGGCGGCGAGGTGATCTACGAGAACGGGGTCGGCTGGGCGAACATCGAATGGGAGATCCCGAACACGCCGGACACGAAGCACCGGATCGGCTCGGTGACGAAGCAATTCACCTCCGCCCTGGTCCTTCAGCTGATGGAGGAGGGCGAGATCGAGCTCGATGCGCCGATCGACACCTACCTGCCGGGCTATCCGGAGCCGCAGGGATCGGAAGTCACCGTGCACCACCTTCTCAATCATACCTCGGGAATTCCCAGCTACACCGGCCTGCCGGAGTTCGGCGACGAGATGATGCGTGATCCGTACACTCCGGACGAGCTGATCGACGTCGTGGCCGGCCTGCCGCTGGAATTCGAGCCCGGAACGAGATGGGCCTACAACAACTCGGGCTACTTCATCCTCGGGCGGATCATCGAGAACGTGACCGGAGAGGAGTACGACGACGTGCTGCGCGAGCGGCTGCTCGAGCCGCTGGGTCTCGACGACAGTGGATACGATCATTACGAGGAGATCCAGCCGCACGAGGCGGCGGGGTACGAGCGTACGCTGACCGGCTACGAGCACGCCTCGTACCTGGACAGTTCGCTGCCCTATGCGGCCGGGATGATGTATTCGACCGTCCGGGATCTGTACCGATGGGACCGGGCACTGTACGACGGGGCGACGCCGTTCGAGAAGATGGAGACGAAGGAGCTGTGGTACACGCCCGGTCTGCAGGACTATGCGTACGGCTGGTCGGTCCGGGACGAGCAGATCGGCGAGGAGGGACCGACGGTACGGGTGATCGAGCACGGGGGCGGGATCAACGGGTTCAGTACGGCCTTCGTGCGGTATCCGGACCAGCAGAACATGATCGCGGTGATCGACAACACGCAGGGCAACGCCGACGGGCTGGCGGCGCAGTTCGCCCGGGTGCTGTATGACCAGCCGACGGAGCTCCCGAAGCCGGAGATCGCCCGGGCGGTGCTCGGTACGTTCGAAGAACAGGGAATCGAAGCGGGAGTGGCGGAGTATCGGCGACTTCGCGCTGAATCACCGGAGGACTACGAGTTCGGCGAGAACCAATTGAACCGGCTCGGCTATTACTTCCTCGGCGAGGGGGACGTGGAGACGGCCATCGCCGTGTTCGCCCTGAACGTCGAGCAGTACCCGGATGCGTTCAACACATACGACAGCCTCGGCGAGGCCTATCGGGAAGCGGGGCAGATCGATCTCGCGGTGGAGAACTACGAGAAATCGCTGGAGATGAACCCGGGTAACGAGAATGCAAGAAGCATGTTGCGTGAGCTCGGAGTCGACGTACCGGACGCCGACGGAATCCGCCTGGACGCGGATCTCCTGGACCGGTACGTGGGGACCTACGAGCTGCAGCCCGGCTTCGAGATCACGGTGACCCGGGAGGGGACTCGCATGTTCGCGCAAGCGACCGGGCAGGGGCGGTTCGAGATCTTCGCCCAGTCGGAAACGCGCTTCTTCCTGCGGGAGATTGCCGCGCAACTGGAATTCGAGGTCGGGCGCGACGGCCCGGCGGAGGCCTTTACACTCTTCCAGGGAGGACAGGAACGTAGGGCGGTTCGGGTCGGAGGTGCGGAGGACGCGCGAGAATCGTGATTCCTCGATAGATTGCTCGGGGTAGGCCCCCCCGAGCACGAACCGGACGCCACGCCGTTTCCCCTTCCGGCGCGACGCCTCATCCACGGAGGTGTCCATGCTCTTCGTACGACCTATCGCGAATCGGCTCAATCTGATGATCGCGACGTTCTTCCTGCTGGCGGTAGCCTCCTGTGAGCCGAATCTGCCGACCGAACCTGCCGCCACACTGGATCGAACGGCGGAAAGACTGTCATCCGGAGCGGCTTCACCTCTGACCCGGGCGGACGCAGGGCACGGCGTCAACGGACACGGCGCCGTGTGGGTCGAGTCGGGAAGCCAGTACATGAACATCAGCTTCCACGCGCGCCGGAACGCGGCGGGAGAGGTCACCGGGACCTGGCACCACCAGTTCCGGTCCCGCACACCGGCCGGGAGAGTCAAGGTCTCGGTCACCTGCTTGAGCGTGAGCGGCAACGAGGCGTGGCTCGCCGGATACGCGGTGCAGGCAGGGAGCGAGGCCAATCTGGGCAAGTGGTTCGGACTTCACGTGATCGACCGTGGTGAGGGCCACGGCGTCGTGGACGAGATGAGCCGTACGCTCTGGTTCGGCTTCGATCCGGACCGGGCTTCGGCGTTCTGCGCGACCATGCCGACCGACCACGATCTCTGGCCGCTGGCGGAAGGGAACGTCCAGGTCCGCTGAACGGATGAGCGGACGACCCCCGGCCACTGGACTCAGTGCCCTGTGGCTGGCGTTCACTGTCGCGGGCTTCATGACAGGTTTCTCGAGCGGCTTCATCCTCGCCCACCTGGGCCCGGCGATCCTGATTCTGCCCACTTGTGTCGGCGCGGCGGTCGGGCTCGCGCAGCGGCCTGTGCTCCGCATGTTCATCGAGCGTGCGGAGGGAGCGGCCCGATGGCCGGAAGGTCTCGGTGGCTGGGTCGTCGGATCCGCCGCTGGCCCGGGTCTGGCCGCTGTAGTCGCGATGGTCGGAAACTCGCGACTGCACCTGGCGGACCTCGGCGAGGCCGAGACTTGGGCGGTGCTCGTGAGTCTGGCCGCGTTGGCTGGCGGTCTCACAGGCCTCGCGCAGAGTCGCATCCTGCGCCGTTACTTGCGCCGGGCCGCCGTCTGGATTCCAGCGAGCGCCGTCAGTTGGGCGACGGCAGCCGTGTCAGCCGAG
>JARRPA010000276.1:0-3140 GCA_037383305.1 Gemmatimonadota bacterium
CGCGCGTGATCAGGTTGGGCCCGCTGACGCCGACGGGGTACCGAGGGAGATCGTCCGCACCCTCAGGCAGCCGGTGAAGGTGCTGGGGCAGGGCGAGCTGGGGAAGGCGCTTACGGTGGAGGCGCACGCCTTCAGCAAGAGCGCAAGGGAGAAGATCGAGGCGGCGGGCGGCTCCGTGAGCGTCCTCGGCTCGGATGACGCCGGCCAGGCCTGATCATGGCGAACAACCCCGTAGCAAACCTCTTCAAGGTCCCGGAGCTCAAGAACAAGATCCTGTTCACGCTCATGGCTCTGGCCATCTATCGCCTCGGGGCGCACATCCCGACGGCGGGCGTGAATCTGCAGGCACTCGAGGCACTCGCCGGGCAGTTCCAGGGCACGTTGTTCGGGATCTACGACATGTTCACGGGCGGCGCGCTGGCGAGAGCCACCGTCTTCGCGCTCGGGATCATGCCGTACATTTCGGCCAGCATCATCTTCCAGGTCCTCGGAGCCACCTTCCCGACGATCGAGAAGATGCAAAAGGAAGGCGAAGAGGGCCGCCGCAAGATCACGCAGTGGACCCGATATTCGACGGTCTTCCTCTGCATCATGCAGGCCTACGGGTACGGGATCTTTCTGGAGTCGCAGCCGGGTGTCGTCGTGGCTCCGGGCTGGAGTTTCCGTGTCGTCACGGTTCTGCTGCTCACGGCCGGGGGCGTGTTCGTGATGTGGCTCGGAGAGCAGATCACGGAACGGGGTATCGGCAAAGGAATGTCGCTGCTGATCTTCTTCTCGCTTCTCCAGGGGTTTCCCGCCGCCGTGTTCAATACGATCGAACTGTGGCAGGCCGGCGGCATCAGTCTGTTCAAGCTCGCGCTGCTGGTCCTGGTGCTGATCGCGATCACCGCGGCCGTCGTCGCGCTCACGATGGCTGCCCGGAAGATACCGGTGCAGATTCCGCGAAAGGTCGTGGGTCGCGGGCGGGTACGGGAGGGCACGAAGTCGTTCATTCCGATTCGGATCAACTCCGCGGGCGTGATGCCGATCATTTTCGCCCAGGCCCTGATCATCATCCCCGGAACGCTCTACTCGTTCACGGGCGGACAGGGTGTGGCGACCAGCGGCATCAAAGGCCTTCTCTACGACCTCAGCCAGATGTTCCAGATCGGGTCGCCGGTCTACTACATCAGTTACGCGATCCTGATCGTCCTCTTCACCTACGTATATACCGCGATCATCTTCAACCCGGTGGATCTGGCCGAGAACCTGAAGAAACAGGGAGGGTTCATCCCGGGCGTGAAGCCCGGCGCCCAGACCGCCGAGTACATCGACCAGGTCCTGACCCGGGTCACGTTGCCCGGCTCGATCTACCTGGCCGTAATCGCGCTGCTGCCGTTCTGGATCTTCGACGCGTTCGACATCCAGACGTTCTTCTTCGGAGGTACGTCGCTGCTGATCGTGGTAGGAGTGGCCCTGGATACGGTGCAGCAGATGCAGCAGCACCTCCTGCTTCGGCAGTACGAGGGTTTCATGAAGAAGGGCCGTGTGAAATATCGCGGTCGTCAGCGATACATGTAACTCGGCGCCGTGCGCATCGTACTGATGGGCCCGCCCGGGGCGGGAAAGGGAACCCAGGGGGAGATCCTCGAGCGCCGCTACGATGTGCCCAGATTCTCGACCGGCGACATTCTCCGGTCCGCCCGGCGAGAGGGAACCGAGATGGGTCGCCGCGCGCAGGAGTACATGGACGCGGGCGAGCTCGTGCCGGACGAGGTGATCCTCGGAATCATGGGTGAGGCGCTGAGCGGCGAAGCGGCCCGGAACGGCTTCATACTGGACGGGTTTCCGCGAACTGTCGCGCAGGCCGAGGGTCTGCGGAAGATGCTCGATGAGCTCGACATCGGACTGGACGCGGTGATCAACATTTCGGTGGAAGACGACGAAATCGTCAGACGCCTGTCCGGCCGACGCGTATGTTCCAGGTGCGGCGTCGTGGTCGGCCCGGACGCGGAACCTGACGCGAAATGCCGGGATTGTGGGGGCGAGCTGATCCAGCGCCGCGATGATGATGCCGCCACGGTGCGGCGCCGGCTCGAAGTCTATCGCGACCAGACGGAACCGGTGCTCGCCTGGTATCGAGCCGCGGGGCCGCGGGTGGTGGACGTGGATGGACTCGGGAGCGTGGAAGGAATCACGAAGCGCGTCCTGGACGGGATCGCGGCTTGATCCGGCTCAAGAGCGCGGAGGAGATCGAGAGGATCCTCGCCGCGGGCGAGATCGTGGCAGGCACGCTGGAGCTCGTGGCCGCTCGAGTCGAGACCGGGATCTCGACCGGGGACCTGGACCGAATCGCGGAGAGCTACATCCGCGACCATGAGGGAGCCGAGCCCGCGTTCAAGGGACTGTATGGCTTCCCGGCGACGCTCTGTACGAGCGTCAACGAAGAAGTCGTGCACGGCATTCCCTCGATGGTGCGCCGGCTGTCCGAGGGTGACCTCGTCAGCGTGGACGTCGGAGTCAAGCGGGACGGGATGTTCGCCGACGCGGCGATCACGGTGCCGGTCGGCCAGGTGAGTCCGGAGGCAGAACGACTGCTGCGGGTTACGCGAGAATCGCTCGAGGCAGGGGTCGCCGAAGCACGACCCGACGCGCGTCTGGGTGACGTGGGAGCGGCGATTCAGGAGTATGTCGAGCAAGCGGGGTTCAGCGTGATCCGGGAACTCGTCGGCCACGGCGTCGGTCACGAACCGCACGAGCCGCCGCATGTTCCAAATTTCGGGCGGCGGGGACGCGGCGATCGACTCGAGCCGGGCCTGGTGATCGCGATCGAACCGATGGTGAACAGCGGCCGCCGGGAGATCCGCACGCTGGCGGATGGCTGGACGGTCGTGACGGCGGACGGACACCTGTCCGCGCATTTCGAACACACCGTCGCGGTGACGGCTGATGGCCCGCGGGTGCTCACGATCCGGCCGCAGACGGCGGATCTGACGGAGGAGTAGCTTTGGCGAAGGAAGAACCGATCCAGATGGCGGGCGAAGTGATCGAGGCGCTCCCGAACGCGATGTTCCGGGTCCGACTCGAGAACGAGCACGAAATCACGTGTCACGTCTCCGGCAAGATCCGTATGAACTACATCCGGATTCTTCCGGGAGACA
>JARRPA010000277.1:0-3105 GCA_037383305.1 Gemmatimonadota bacterium
CGAAATCCGCCGACCAGGTGTCGACCGTCACGTCCGTGTAGGCGTCGCTGAACAGCGAGATCACGTCCGCCTCCGGCACCGTCGGCGTCGGGGCTGCGACGTTCGGCTCCTCCCCACCGCCGCCCCCGTCACCGCTGTAGAAATAAATGTTGTCGACATACACCGTCGGACTGGAACCGGAGATGATCAGCTGGGCCAGGTTCGTCCGGCCGGTGAGTCCGACGAAGTCCGAGAGAGGGATGTCCAGCACGCTCCACTCGCCCGTCGTCAAGGCCGGCTCGGTGATCGTCACTTCGTGTTCGCTGTCGTCGCCGCCGCCGAACTCTCCGTCGGGTCCGAAGTCGACCAGCTTGATCTTGAATTCGGAGGAATCGAAGGTCCACACGTCCATGTGGAAGTGCGTCATCGCCGTCGCGTCGATCTGCTCGGAGATGAACTCGATCCCCGCGAAGCCGAGGTTCGTGTAGAGCTTCGTATCATCGCCATCGATCTGCACGTCGTCCACATCGGCCGTGTCGAAGTCGGCCGACCAGGTATCCACGGTCACATCGGTATAGGCGTTGCTGAACAGCGATATGACCTGAGTGGCAGGAACGGTCGGCGTGGGCGCAGCCTCCGTCGGACCCTCCACCGCGGTCACGGTGACCGTGCCGTCCGCCACTGCGGATCCGAGCGTAGCGGTGATCGTGGCCGTTCCGGTCCCGATTACCGTGATCGTCCCGTCCGCAGCGACCGTGGCGACGGTTGCGTCGGACGAGCCAAAATTGAAGTAATAGGGGGAGGCCTGAACCGTCACCTCACGGCCGCCTGCATCGTACGTCACGGTCGTCCCTTCGACCGTCACCGTCGAACCGACGGTGGTGACCACATTCTGGGTTCCGATCGCCGGTCGGGCATTCGTGATCGTGGGATCGTTGATGAACTGCACTTCATCGATGAAGAGCTCGTATCCCGCACCTTCAATCGGGCCTGCCGCGACTTCGAACAGACCCCGTTCCATCGAGAGTTTATTCGGATCGGGGATCGGAATGACGAATCTCTCCCAGATCGTGGTGAGCGGAAGCTCCGTCAGCTGTGCGCCGTACAGAGAGTTTCCGGTGTTGTCATTCCCGACGCCGGCCAGGCCGAGCGTTGCCGGCATGCTCGCACGGGCCCAGAACTCGAGTGCGTTGAACCCGCTGAGGTCCCTTTCGCCGGAGCTGGTGAATGCCCCTCCGGCGAAGCTGCCTTCCGGGTCACCGAAGTTCGGCACGGTGAATTGCAGCGACCTCGAGCCGCGGTAGGTCACCAGGAACGAAATGTCCAGGGCGGTGACCTTGGATCCGGCAAATGCCGCGTAATCGACGCCGGGACCGAATTCGTCCAGGAACACTTCGGAATCGGTCGGAAGGGGGGCGGGCTCCAACATGCTCACGTCCCGTTCACAACCCGTGGTTCCAAGGAGGATCGCGGCGGTGAAGACGCCGAAGGAGCGAGACACGATTCTCGAAGTCATGGCCTGCCTCGAGGCTGGGTGCGGGATCCCAACGTCGCGAGCCACCGGAGGAGCGGACTGTCGAACCCCGCTTTGTTCGGTTGCCGAACAAAGTAGGGTCCGGAAATTCGACCGTCAAGTCCGGCGGGCCGGATGAACATCCGCCCGGCTCCCGGCGCCGGGCCGGCTTGCATCCCAACTTCCAGCGCTACCATCATCGCCCGTCGTGCGTCGGCCTTCGATCTCATGCATCGGGAGATCCGGGTCAGCCGGCGGTGGCGACCCGAGGTTTTCTAACATTCAGCAACGGAGCGGCTCCGTGGCAGGAATGTGTAAAGCGCGTCCGCTCGTGCCCGCCATGCTCGCCGCCATTCTGGGAATCGCTTGTGGGGTCCAGGAGGAACCCGCGGCGGAGAGCGCGGAATCGGCGCCGGAGCCGGCGGCAGAGGCCGCCGCGTCGCCGCTGGAAGCATCGGCATCGTTCGACTTCACCAGCAAGAACTACGGGAACAGCGGCATCGCGTTTCATGTCACTTCGCCCAACTCCGGCTCGATCAACGAGGTCACTATCACGCCATCCGGCCTCGAGATCGACAATTCCCCGGTCACCGTCGAGGTCGATGGAACGGTGAGAGGGGCGGAAGTCGGCGATCTGAACACCGACGGCTCTCCGGAGATTTATGTCTACGCGACCTCGGCCGGCTCGGGCAGCTACGGTTCGTTGATCGCGTACGGCACCAATGACCGGAAGTCGATGACCCCGATCTACCTTCCGCCGCTGGCGCAGAACCCGGAGGCTTCGCCGGGCTACATGGGGCACGACGAATACGCGGTGGTCGAGTCGAGCCTCGTTCGGCGCTTTCCGGTCTATGTCGAGGGCGACACCAATGCCGAGCCGACGGGCGGCACGCGTCAGGTGCAGTACAAGCTCCGGGCCGGAGAAGCCGGATGGGTGCTCGAGCCGCACGACATCGTCGAGTATTGAAGCGCGGCCCTCCGGCCGAAGCCTGGTATGGGCGGAGCGATCAGATCGGGTCCACACGCGCAATCCGCGGGCCACCGTGCCGCGGCGGTGAGTGCCGCCGGCTCGTACGCGTGAACGCGATCTCGATCCGCTCCCTGAGCTTGTTCGGGATGTGGATCTCGTCCAGCTCGCAGTGGCGGAACACGAACGACTCCTGATCGAGAAGCTCGTCTGGAACCCCGTCGAATATCGTCGGCAGGATGCCGAACCCTGGTCGGATCTCGTTCTCGACTTCGTCGCGGGGTCGCGTTCTCGTTGCTGTGTCCCGCGTCAGCGATCGACGCCCCATCGCTCGATCGCGCAGAGAGTTGCGTCTCCCCAGCGAGCGGAACGCCGGGCCATGAGGTGAACGGCGGAACTTCGGACTCCCGAGCGTCATACATGCAATCCGACGACCCTGACCCGCGAAATTCGAACAGGAGCTTCGATGGACTATCGTACCCTCGGCAGCACAGATCTCCATATCGCCCCCCTCGTCCTCGGCGGAAACGTCTTCGGCTGGACCGCCGACGAGAAGACCTCGTTCCGGATCCTCGACGCGATGCTCGACCACGGCCTGAACGCGGTCGACACGGCCGACGTCTACTCAGCCTGGGTGGACGGCCAC
>JARRPA010000278.1:0-4524 GCA_037383305.1 Gemmatimonadota bacterium
CCACGGACGCCGCCCCGATGTTGACGACGTTGTTGCCGATCAGAAGCGTGACGAGAAGCCGCTCCGGATTGGACTTCAGGAGAAAGAGAGCCTTGGCTCCCGTGACGCCTTCATCGGCGAGCGCCCGCGCCCGGGTCAGCGGGACGGAGAACAGGGCGATCTCGGCTCCCGAGAAGAAGCCGGACAACAGCACGAGGCCGCCGAGCAGCGGAAGGGTCGTGAAGGTCGTCATCTCTTACAGGCAGGCTCGATCAGGGGACCACGGTGCCGATCAGCTCGGCAACGAGATCGTCGGCGCTTCGGCCGGCCGCTTCGGCCTCGAATCCGGGCACCAGTCTGTGCCGCAGCACGTCGGGAGCAATCGCCCGAATGTCCTCGAAATCAGGGACCGGCCGACCCTGCAGCGCGGCTCGCGCCTTGGCACCCAGCACGAGGTACTGCGACGCCCGCGGACCCGCCCCCCAGGCCACCATTTCGCGCACGAAAACCGGGGCATCAGGATCGTCGGGACGTGTCGATCGGGCGAGCCGCACGGCCGTTTCCACGACCGAGCGCGGCGTGGGCACCCTTCGCACGAGTTCCTGGAAGGCCAGCAGTTCTTCGCCATCGATAACCGGATCCACGTCGGGCGGAGTTCCCGCAGTCGTGAGCGATGCGACCGACATCTCCTCCTCGAAGCTCGGGTAGGTGATTCGCAACTCGAGCATGAAACGGTCCAGCTGCGCCTCCGGTAGAGGATACGTTCCCTCGTGCTCGATCGGGTTCTGCGTGGCGAGAACGAAGAAGGGCCTGTCCAGCGCGAAGGTCGCGCTGCCCGCGGTCACCTCTCCCTCCTGCATGGCCTGCAGCAGGGCCGCCTGGGTCTTCGGCGGAGTCCGGTTGATTTCGTCGGCCAGAATCACCTGGGCGAAGATGGGCCCGCGCACGAATCGGAAGCCTCTGCGCCCCGAATCGCGGTCCTCGTCTAGAACTTCGGTGCCCGTGATGTCCGTCGGCATCAAATCCGGTGTGAACTGGATGCGATGAAAGGACAGGTCGAGCGCATCCGCGAGCGTGGCGATCAGAGTAGTCTTCGCGAGGCCCGGAACCCCGACGACCAGAGCGTGACCGCCCGCGAGCAGGGCGACGAGGAGTTTCTCGACGACCTCCGACTGACCGACGATCCGACGCGCGACCTGCGCCTCGATCTGCGCCCGAGTCTCCGTAAGCCGCTCGAGAAGCCGAACGTCGTCGCCGCCCTCCGTCTCTGACATCGCTCCTGTGAGCATCCCCGCGTCCGCGTTCGTCGTGGTCCGACGTGTCCGACCGGGCGGCCCGGCCGATCGATCCGGCGGCGAAGAGCGTAGATCCGGAGATCGCTTCCCGTCAAGAACTCGATCTTGCGTACATTTTCACAAGCGGGTATAGTCGCCGCGGCCGTCACCGGGAGTAGAGGTTGTCGCAGCAATCTGACGGGCGCGGAAATCGCGCCCTGGCCCAATTGGGTCGCTACAGCGGGCACGGACTCACTCTCGGCCTGTCCACGGCGCTGTTCGCGTGGTTGGGATCCATGGCCGACGAGCGGCTCCAGACGGGGCCGCTTTTCGTCTCCCCGAAGAACCGGGAAGGACGACGATCCGGACGGTGACTGACCGCGTCGATACGCACCGGGCCGCATATGTCGCGATCACGGGACTGATGGCGTTGGCCGGAGCCACGGCAGCGGTCGCAGCCGGGATCCCGGCGCCTGAAGTCGCAGCGGGGCTTTCATTGGCCTGGGCGGTGCAGGCAGCGAGCTTCTGGCCTCTGGCCGGAGCGCTCGAAGAAGGGATTCCCGTTGCGAACGTATGGATCGCAGGCATGGCGGCCCGTTTCGGGGGTCTGGCGTTGGTCTGGGCATTCTCGGCATTCACGGGGCGGGGCCGAGAAGCGGTGCTCGCCTACGCGTTCGCGATCGTATCGTTTCTGTTGCTGGAAGCGGTCTGGCTGGCGCTCACCGCGCGGCCCGCGCCGCCCGGGAAATTCAATCGGTGAAGAGGTCGATGGTAGCCGCACTCCTGATGACATGGCTGGTGGCGACACTGCCGGCTCCTACGGCCGCTCGTGCCGCGGCGCCCGCGACGGAGGCGATATACGCCGTTGCGGCCCCGGCCTCTGTCGAGCTGCAGGACCAACGCGAGTCCTCCGGGGCAGCAGAGGACCCGCATGGCGCGTCGGGGAACCCCCAAGACCAGGAGCATTCCGACGGCGCTGCCGAGCATGCCGGCGAGGAGGGGGCGCACTCCGAGGAGTGGGGCACCGACGCCATGATGCACCACATCGTCGATTCTCACGAGCTGGAGTTCGGTTCGGTCAAGGTCGAGTTGCCGCGCGTGGCCCCGATTCGCATCGGCGACTTCGAGATCGACATGTCCCCGACCAAGCACGTCGTCTTCTTGTGGATCGCGACGCTTCTCACGATCCTCACCGTCTGGTTCGCTGCTCGCCGTGCGTCGCGATCCGAGGCGAGCGAGGAGGCCCCGCGGGGAGCGCTGAATGCCTTCGAGACCTTTTACGTGTATCTGCGAGACGACGTAGCTCTCGCGAACATCGGCCACGGGGGGGAGAAGTACGTGCCCTACGTGGTAACGCTCTTCTTCTTCATCCTGTTCGCCAACCTTCTGGGTCTGGTACCCTTCGGTGCGACCTCGACATCCAACATCATGGTCACGGCGGCCCTCGCTCTGATCTCTCTGGTGGTCGTCGAGGCGGCCGGGATGTCGGAGCTGGGCTTCAAGGGGTGGCTGAGCACGATCTTCTTCGCTCCGCCCGGACTGCATCCGGTGATGCGGGTCGTAATGATGATCATCATGACGCCGGTCGAGTTGATCGGAAAGCTGGCGAAGCCGTTCGCTCTCGCCGTCCGACTCTTCGCCAACATGACCGCCGGACACTTCGTGATCCTGGCGCTGCTCGGGTTGATCCTGACCTACGGCAGCTTCACGCGGGTCACCGGAGTGGCCGCGATCAGCGGGTCGCTGCTTCTCGGACTGTTCGTGATGTTTCTGGAGATCTTCGTGGCCTTTCTTCAGGCCTATATCTTCACCGCGCTGACCGCGGTGTTCATCGGTCTCATCCGGCACGCGCACTGATGCCGCCGGTGGACCGGGTCGGACGTTTCAAACGGGACTAACAAGGAGACCCCCGAGATGCTCAACATGCTCGCTCTGCTTCAGGAAACCGGGATCGGCAACATCGGTGCCGGCATGGCCGTGCTTGGCGCGGCCGGCGTGGTGATCGGCGCTGGAATCGGCATCGGCAGGATCGGCGGCCAGATGGCCGACGCGATGGCACGCCAGCCGGAAGCCGCCGCGCAGATTCAGACCGGATCGATCATTCTCGCAGCACTCATCGAGGGTGTCGCGTTGTTCGGGCTCGTGATCGCCGGCTTCATCAAGTAAGGAAGGGTCGGTCAGATCGGTATGCTGACACGCCGAATTGCGGGGGCGACGATTCTGATCTGCGCCCTCCCCGATGCAGTTCTCGCTGCCGAGGGCGGCTCCGGTATCTTTTCGCTCAATCCGGGCCTGATGATCTGGACCTGGGTCCTGTTTCTGCTGACGCTCGGCGTACTCTCGTGGAAGGCGTTCCCCGCCATTGCGAGCGGACTCGAGCAGAGGCAGTCGCGGATCCAGGGTGCGATCGATTCGGCTCGGGCGGATCGGCACGAGGCTCGACGCCTTCTCGACGAGCATCAGCGCCAGCTGGATGAGGCGCGGACGGAGGCGAAAGAGATTCTCGCCCAGGGCCGGGAGGCAGGCGAGCAGCTCCGTCAGGACATTCTCGCCGAGGCGAGGCGGGAGCACGAGGAGATGCTCGACAAGGCTCGACGCGAATTGGAGCGGGAGCGGGATGACATGCTCGACACCGTCCGCCGGGAATCGGTGGACCTGGCGATCGCCGCGGCCGAGCGATTGATCCGCGAGCGGCTGGATGACGAAGGCAATCGACGTCTCGTCCGCGAGTACATGGCGGGTATCGAGTGAGTCGGTACGCGGTAGCCAGGAACTACGCCGACGTGCTCTACGCCCTCGCCGAGCGCGAAGACGCGCAGGACGAGTGGGTCGCGATGCTGGGCGAGATCGGGGCTCTCTACCGGGAGAGCCCTTCGTTTCGTGCATTTCTGCACACGCCCCGCGTAGCGACGGAAGAAAAGAAGCGTGTCCTGCGATCGGTGCTCGACGACCGTTATCCGGAGCCGTTCGTGCGCTTTCTCCAGGTCGTGATCGACAAACGCAGACAGGGTCTGATCCCGCTGATGGAAGAGGCCTACCGCGAGATCCTCAACGAGCGGACCGGACGCGTCCACGCGAGCGTGACGCTTCCGTTCGAAGCCGACGCCGCATTCCGGGGCGAGCTCGAGGCGGCCCTTTCAAGGATGCTCGACGGCGAAGTCGCGGCGGACTTCCGAACGGATGAGGAGATCATCGGCGGACTCGTGGTGCGGGTGAAGGACCGGGTGCTGGACGGGTCGGTGCGGCGTCGGCTGCAGTTGATGCGGCGCTC
>JARRPA010000279.1:0-3083 GCA_037383305.1 Gemmatimonadota bacterium
GAAATCCTTCAGCGCGCCTCAAGCCTGGGCAGCGTTCGTAACCTGGGACGGGGAAGGGGGACAGCATCACTGTACTCCATTGAAGGCAGGGACATCGTCTTCGGAATAGTGGCGCCTCATTCCGACGACATCTGTTCCAGCTGCAGCAGGGTGCGGCTCTCGGCGGAGGGAGTACTCCACACCTGTCTCTCCGGCACGGCAGGTGTTCCCCTCAGGGACCTTCTCAGGGGGGGCGCTGATGATGATGTGGTGTCCGCCATTGCAAGGGAGGCGGTACTCAACAAGCAGGTTTCCCACGGCGGTTGTTTTCAGACGGAAATGTGGAAGGTTGGAGGGTGAGATGAAGGAGCTGAGCCACCTGAGCCTCGGTGAGAGGCTCGGGCAGAAAAGTCCGTCGGGTCCGGCGGGTGGCGATCGCGAATTCCACGGATCGGTCACTATCGAGGCGCGGGGCGGGCAACGGACGGTTCGTCACGGAATTACATCCCGGTCCAGGGGTTCGAGGCCGGTGGCGGACAGGAGCGGCGTTAGCATACCGCCTCCCGAGCGCTCCGGCACGGCCTCGGTGGCACGAGCTGAGTCGCTTTGTCTCCCTGATCAACGCCGGTCCGGCCGACGGTCGCGGCCGGGTACAGGGCCGGGACCCTGCCGTACGGCAACATTCACTCCCGAATCGCCCGTTTTTCGCCCGAACAGGGCCGAAAACAGCCCTGTCCGAGCAGCGGGACGGGTCGCTCGAGTGGGACAACGGGCTCTTCGCTGGAAGCCTCCGTCACGGTACGCTTCCTGCACCCCCGCATCGGCATCATTCCCACTTCTTTCAACGTTCCATGGCCGCGTTCGCGGCGGCAGACCGGAGGCACCGTTTCATGCGCGAGGCAGTCGAGCGGCTCTGGCCGGAGCTCAGCTGGATCGAGGATCCGGAGCTCCGCGAGAGCGTGACCCGAACCTGGGTGCTGGCACTGGAGCGAAGTCCGCTCGCGCCCGAGGAGCTGACGACGATCCCCTTCACTCTGAAGGTGCCCGACTGCCCGGCGACCTTCATGGAGCACAAGCGGTGCGTCGTTCACATTGCCCGGGACGGCGCCCGCGCGATGCGGGAATTCCTGGGAGACTCGCTCGAGATCGACCTCGACACGGTGATCGCCGGTGCGATCCTGGCGGATGTGGGGAAGGTCCTCGAGTACGAGAGATCGGGGGACACGATCCGCCAGAGCGCACGGGGGCTCGCACTCAGGCACCCGTTCACCGGAGTCGCGGTGGCGCTCGAGTGCGGCGTGCCCGATGAGGTCTGCCATATCATCGCAGCGCATGCCGGTGAAGGAGAGCTGGTCCAGCGCAGCACGGAAGCGATCATCGTCCACCACGCCGACTTCATGAGCTACCTACCTTTTCACAACCCGGGCGCCTGACCCGGATCGTTGGAGGAAGATGAGCATGGCTGACACCGCTTCCGGTTCGTCGAACGGCACGATCACGGCCGAGATGGCCCGATGGGCCGCCGGACTCAAGTACGAGGACATCCCCGAGGGCGCAGTCAGGGAAGCCCGGCGCTACCTGCTGGACACGCTCGGATGCGCGCTGGGCGGTTTCGCGCAGGAGGACGTGAAGATCGCCCTCGAGGTCCTCGACGAGATCGGGGGCGAGGGCCCCGGAACGGTCATCGGTTCCGGCGCGAAGGTGGATGTCGTCTCGGCTGCACTGGCCAACGCGCTGATGGTCCGGGTGATGGACTACAATGACATCTACTGGCAGCAGGATCCCTCCCACCCGTCCGACATCATCCCGGCGGCGATGGCCTGTGCGGAACGGACCGGAAAGGGAGGTCGGGAGCTGATCGTGGGGATCGTACTCGGGCACGAGTTCGAGATGCGCCTCTGCGAGGCGGCGATCCCCGGAATCAGGGAACGTGGATGGCATCACGCGACGCTCACCGCTTTCGTTTCCCCGATCGTGGCGGGACGGTTGCTCGATCTGCCGTGGGATCAGATTCAGCACGCGGTAGGGATTTCGGCCTCCCGACACGCCACGCTCGGTGCGGTCACCGCGGGCAAGCTGACGATGATGAAGAACACCGTGGACCCGATGGCCACCCAGTCGGGCGTGCTCGCCGCCCTGCTGGCCGAGAAGGGGTACACCGGGCCCGAACACGTCATCGAGGGAAAGGAAGGGATCGTTCACTGTCTCGGACCCGAATGGGACCTGGACGTTCTGACGGACGGCCTCGGCGATTCCTGGCGAATCGAGCGCTGCGGCATGAAGGCGTTCCCGACGGAGGCGCTTACGCACACGCCGATCTCGGCCGTTCTCGACCTGGTCGTCGGCAACGACCTGTCGGCGGACGACGTGGCGACGGTGCGCATCCGCTCCACTGCGAGATCGGCCGACATCCTCGCCGACCCGTCCAAGTACGATCCACGTTCCAAGGAAACGGCGGATCACAGCCTTCCCTACGTCATCGCCGCGGCCATCGCCGATCGTCAGGTCACCCCCCTGCAGTTCACGCAGGCGAAGATCATGGACCCGACGATCCGGGCCCAGCTTCAGAAGGTGAAGGTGATCGCGGACCCGGAAATCGAGAAGGTGTTTCCGGCTCTGCAGCGTGCAGACGTCGAAGTCGAAACCGCGGACGGTCGGACCTTTTCCACCCGGTTGGACTTCCCGAAGGGAGACCCGCGAAATCCCCTCAGCGACGCGGAGCTCGAGGCGAAGTTCGATGCGCTGGCGGCTCCCGTGATGAGCGGTGGCGCCATCGATAGGCTGAAGGACGCAGTGTGGACCCTCGATACGCTCGGCTCGGTGACGGAGCTGCTGGAACTGGCGCAAACCGACCGTTGAAGGAGGCGGGGCGAGCCTCCGGGCCCGCCCCGGACCAGGCATGGGACAGACAATCGTCGAGAAGATCGCGAAAAGCCATCTGATGGAGGGTCCGGCCCGGCGGCTGCGGGCCGGCGACGTCGTGTCGCTTCGGCCGAGACACGTGTTGACGCACGACAACACGGCGGCGGTGATGAAGAAGTTCGCGGCGATCGGAGCCCGCCGGGTCGCCGACGAGAGGCAGCCGGTATTCGTGCTCGATCACG
>JARRPA010000280.1:0-4328 GCA_037383305.1 Gemmatimonadota bacterium
CATCGGTTCGTGCCGCGGCGACCGGGCGGAAGGCTCGGAGCTTCGCCGGGCGGGCGGTGGCCTCAGAATGGCGGGGCGCCGGCCGGTTCGACTTCCGAGATCCGAAACACCCAGACGTAGTCGCAGGGCGGAGTGTCGCGGACAGGGTCCGGCACCTCCAGCACGAATCCGGTTCTCGAAGCCCGCCACGAGAGCGCGGCGTCGCTGCCAAGAAGCGACGCGGCGGCCGTGCCGGAGGGTTTCCAGCCGGTCAGCGTCAGCCGTTCGGGAAGACGGGTCTCTCCCTCCTCCGCCCGGTACATGACGTACAGGGCGCCGTCGGTACCGCGCGTCAGGCGCAACCTTCCCTCTCCGTACGGCGGCACGGAGCGCGTGCCATAGATCGCCTCTCCGTTGACCTCCATCCATGCGCCGAGCTCCTCGAGGCGGTCGTAGGCGGCATCGTGCCACGTGCCGTCCGGGCCCGGACCGATGTTCAGCAGGAGATTTCCGCCCTTCGAGACCACGTCGACCAGCATCTGGACGAGCTCGCGCGCCGACTTGTAGGTGTCGTCCGGCGTGTACGACCAGCTCGTAGCCATGGGCATCGGGACCTCCCACGGGTACCGGATCGCCTCGTCCGGCACTCGGGCCTCCGGAGTCAGGTAGTTCTGGTAGGGGCCGGTCACCGCCCGGTCCACGACGATCAGGCCCGGTTGGCGCCTTCGCGCGTCCTCCACCAGGCGCGGCATGTCGATGTCCTGGCTCTGCACCCGGAGCTGCGAGTTGTCGGAGCGGCGCATCTGAGCCCGCACCTCCTCCGGGGTCTTCACCCGGACCCAGCCGCCGTCCAGCCAGAGAATGTCGATACGGCCGTAGCGGCTCATCAGCTCGTCCACCTGACCGTGCGTGTACTCCACGAATCGACGCCAGCGTTCCGGGTACTTCGCGAGTTCGTAGTTGGGATTGCGGTCCGGGGTGGCGAAGTACGGCCACCAGTAGTCGGGGTTGTGCCAGTCCGGCTTCGAGAAATAGACGCCCGTCATGAAGCCATTCTCGCGGAAAGCGTCGAGGATCTCGCGCGTGACGTCGGCCCGCGGATCCGAGCTGAACGGCGTGGCGGGCGCCGTGATCCGGTAGTCGGTGAGGCGGGTGTCGAACATCGCGAAGCCGTCGTGGTGTTTCGTCGTGAACACGACGTACCGCATGCCGGCATCGTGCGCGGCCCGCGCCCAGCGCTCCGGGTCGAACGCCGTCGGATCGAAAGTCGTCTGCAGACCCTCGTAGGCTCGCTTGTACTCGGCGTAGTCGTTCATCGAGCGCTCGCACCAGGGCACATCCTCCGAGCAGAGCGACCACGACTCGACGATCCCCCACTGGCTGTAGGGTCCCCAGTGCAGCAGCAGGCCGAGCTTGAGGTCCTGCCACGATTCGAGCTTCTAGCGCCGACGACAGGCCGAGGGCGAGCAAGAACCCGGATCGACGGCAGCGCGTTTCCGGTGTGTGTCTCTTCATCGATTGGCTCCGTGGATCGAACGGTCCGGCCTATCGCACCGGCCCCAGGTGCTCGTCCAGCCAGTCCAGCACCTCGCCCACGACCTGGTCCCTCGCGTACGACAGCACGCCGTGGTTGGCGTCGATGATCACGAGCTTCCGCTGGTCTTCCGGCGCCCCGAGGTTGTCGAAGAACGGTCGTCCGGAGGTCTCCAGCGGATAGAACGAATCGAATCGCGCGTTGATCATGATCGTCGGTTGCGTCACGCGCGGCAGGAAGTGGAACGGGTCGGCCATCGGCTGCGTGGTCTGCATCAACAGCCCTCCGACGATGATCACCGCGACCCGAATCCGGTCCTCCAGGGCAAGCATCATCGGTGCCACCGCGCCGCCCCAGCTGACTCCCAGGAAGGCGAGTTGATCCCGGTCGATGTCGTCCCTGGTCTCCAGGTAATCGATCGACCGCCGGAAGTCCTTCGTCCACGCGATGACGTGGTCCCGCCAGTGATTGCTCTCGTCCTGGATGTCCGATCGGAGATCCGTCCCCCGCTCGAACGTCCCCCTGTAGATCGGAAACACGACGGCCCTGCCGCCGCGCAGCAGGAATTCCAGGTGGTCGATGGACAGCTCCTCGTACGAGCGGCGGTAGATCACGCTCGAGCCCGGGAAGTACACTATCGTCTGGTATGGCGCTTCGAACCCGCGCGGCAGGAACACGAACGTCGTCAGCCGTTCGCCCCCGTATCCGGCGTCCAGCTCCCATCGCTCGCGAATCCACAGTTCGGTGGTGTCGGCGCTCACGAGACCGGCGTTCAGCGGCACGTCATCGTAGGCGTATGCCTGCCGGAACACTTCGAATACCTCGTCCGACACCGGCTGTTCGGCACGGTAGTCGCGGAACGCCAGCGGGAGCTCGGCGCTCGCGGCGGCCACGTTCGTCGTGTCCGTGTACTGCACCAGGCGGATCCCGTTCAGGGGCGAGCGATCGAGCGCCGGTGAGGTGACGGCGTCGTTGAACGAGTACTCGAGATCGGCCCAGCCACCCCCGAGTATGAACCGGCTTTCCCCCGATGCATTGCGGGTCCACTCGCGGACATTGCCCGCCAGGTCGTACACTCCGTCCCGGCTCACACCCTGAAACTGGCCGACGGGTGCCGGCCTGTCGCCATAGTTGCTGAGCGGCACGACGTGATGGCTGCTGAACGGGTCCGCTGCCGCGTACCAGTGGTACACGGTCGGGAGTGATTTGTCCGCGAAGCAGGCATAGGCGGCCGCCTCGTACCAGCTGACGCCACCCACCGGGTGCTCTGCGGTCCCGGCCGGCCAGGTTCCCGCGTCCCAGGTGGACGGACCCGGACGGCCCGTGGCATCCCGGAAGCGCGCCGTCGCGGCCTCGAACGTCAGCGTGTCGCCGTTCTCGATGAACGTGTGCTCCCAGCAGGTCGGATCGGAGTATCCACCCGCCTCCACGAACTCCGCATACTGGCGGTTCGTGACCTCCGTCCGGTCCATCAGAAACTCGCCGAGAACCAGATTCGGAGCCTGCTCCAGCCCGGGTGCAAACAACCCGTAGGCATCGGAGCCCGCAGAGGCGTGGACGGGAATCATGCCCGGCGGCAACGATTCGTCACCGTACAGCTCGACGGGGCCCAGCTCTGCGAACAAGCCGGACGGCAAGGCGAACTCTCGCGTGCGATACCCGTCCAGCTCGAACCGGACCCGGGACTCGCCGAGCGGGAAGCGCTCGACCTCGACCGGCGCGGTCCCGAGCTGCTCCCATTCCGAGTGCGCCGGTGCGTAGTCCCGCCTGGAGACCGTCGCTCCCGGAGGCTCGGTCACGAAGGTGACCGGACGGGAGACCTTCGCCCACAGCTCCTCCCGGAGCGAGTCGTCGCGAATCCGTCCGTCGAGGTCCGCCACCCGCTGGTAGGCCTGCGAGAACTCGGAGCCCGCGACGAGCCGCTCGATCTGCTCGACTTCGGCCAGCACCTCGCCCTCCGACGGCTCGTCCTGCCCGAACAGCAGCCACCCCGTGACGGCGATGCCCCACACGGCCATCGCACCGACCGCTCCGATGCCGACGTTTCGCCAGGTGAGCAGCCGCCGATCCAGTCCGGTCGTCCGGTCCGGGTCGTCCGCCGGTCCCGCCGCGCGAGACTGGAAATACGCCGTCGCGGCGGTGATCGGGAGGCCGATCAGGAGCAGGGTCAGCGTGAGGGAGAAGGTCCAGGAGGGCAGGCTGATGTTCTGACCCAGCACATCGACGACCTGCAGGCAGACCCAGGATCCGGCCACGTACAGACCGAGTATGCCCCAGAAGGACCTCCGACCCTCGCGCTCGCTCATCGGACCTCCGGTGAATCTTCGACGGAACCGCCTGGAACGAGACAAACTCGATCCGGTGCCGGCCGGGGGTCAACGCCGGCGGGTCGGCTTGGCAGCGTCCGGGAATGGAGCGCCTACGATCCCGGGCTCAGGACTTCGACCTCGCCGTGCAGCCGGATGTCGCGGGAGGACCGGCCGACCAGGACCCGGAACGCGCCGGGCTCCACCACCCATTGCATGTCGGCGTCGAGCATCGCCAGCCTCGCGACGGGCAGGGTGAACTCGACTGTCGTCGCGGCGCCGGGATCCAGCCGGATCTTCCGGAAATCCTTCAGCTCCCGTTCGGGCCTCACAACAGACGCGAGCAGATCGCGCACGTACAGCTGCACCACCTCCTCACCCGCGCGGTCGCCCACGTTCCGCACCCGCGCACGCACGCTTATCCGGCCGTCCGTCGGCACGGAATCCGGCGCGATCGCCAGGTCGGTGTAGGCGAACTCCGCATAGCTGAGCCCGTACCCGAACGGAAA
>JARRPA010000281.1:0-3696 GCA_037383305.1 Gemmatimonadota bacterium
CTCGGAGCGCGCCGGGATCGACTCTCCCGTCTTCGGGTCCTTCGCCCCGAACATCACGCTACCGATCTCCACCCCCCGGATCCCGGCCTCGCGGTAGAGCTCCACCGTGAGCGAGATGCCGGGAAACTCCAGTGGCGGTACGTGCGGCAGCATCGCCGCCGCATCGATGTAGATCGCGTGGCCTCCGGGCGGCTGCACGATCGGCACCCCGTGCTCCGAAATGTGCTGGCCGAGATAGGCCGTCGAGGCGATGCGGTAGCGCTGGTAGTCGGGGTCGAGCGCCTCGTAGAGTCCGATCGCCACGGCCTCGAGGTCGCGGCCGGCCAGTCCGCCATAGGTCGGGAAGCCCTCGGTGAGGATCAGCAGGTCCTTCTCCTGGGCGGCCAGCGCGTCGTCATTCGTGGCCAGGAAGCCACCGATGTTCGCCATCCCGTCCTTCTTGGCCGACATCGTCGCCCCGTCGCAGTAGGAGAACATCTCCCGCGCGATCTCGATCAGGGGAGTCTCCGCGTAGCCCTCCTCGCGCTGCTGGATGAAGAAGGCGTTCTCGGCGAACCGGCAGGCGTCGAGGTAGAGGGGCACGTCGTACTTCCGACACACCTCGGCGACAGCCCGGATGTTTGCCATCGACACCGGTTGCCCGCCCCCCGAGTTGTTGGTCACCGTGATCATGCACAGCGGCACCCGGCCCGGCGGGTCCGCCAGCAGCTGATCGAGCGCCTCCACGTTCATGTCGCCCTTGAACGGAGCCCGGCTGGAATGGTCTCTTCCCGCGGCGCCCGGCAGGTCGAGCGCGGTCGCCCCCGTGAACTCTATGTTGGCGCGCGTCGTGTCGAAGTGCGTGTTGTTGGGGATCACGTCGCCCGGCTTGCAGACCGTGGTGAACAGGATTTTCTCGGCCGCGCGCCCCTGGTGGGTGGGGATCACGTGCTTGAGGCCGGTGATGTCCTGCACGGCGTCGCGGAAGCGGTAGAAGCTGTCGCTGCCCGCGTACGACTCGTCGCCGCGCATGATTCCGGCCCACTGGCCGGCGCTCATCGCGCCCGTGCCGCTGTCGGTGAGCAGGTCGATCAGCACGTCGCGCGCGTCGAGGAGGAATACGTTGTAGTGCGCCTCGACGATCTTCTGTTCGCGCTCGTCCGGCGTCGTCATGCGGATCGGCTCGACGCTCTTGATGCGGAACGGCTCGATGACGGTGTGGATCGGGCGGGGCTTACGCATTGCCTTCCAGCTCCAGCGTATCGGCGATGCCGCGCATCGCGTCGATCACGAAGTCGATGTGCTCGGTCATCTCCTCGCCGATCGACTCCGTGTACTCGGCGATCTCCTCCCGATTCACGGCGGCGGCAAAGGAGCGGTCCTTGAGCTTCTTCTTCACCGACTTCGACTTCAGGTCGCTGATCCCGGTCGGGCGCACCAGCGAGCAGGCGATCACGAAGCCGGTCAACTCGTCCACCGCCCGGAGGGTCTTCGCCATGCGGGACTCCGGCGCCACGCCGGTGTGCTCCGCGTGCGCCATCACGGCGTGCAGGATCTCCTCCGGCCACCCCTTCTCGCGCAGGATCGCGACGCCGCTCGAGGGGTGCTCCTCGGTCGGGCTCAACGCCTCGTTCGGAAACCGCTCGTAGTCGAAGTCGTGGATGAGGCCCGTCACGCCCCACAGCTCCTCGTCCTCGCCGTACTTGCGGGCGTAGGCGCGCATCGCCGCCTCGACCGCGTACATGTGCTTGCGAAGGTTCTCGTTCTCCGTGTACTCCTGCAGCAGCGCGAGGGCGTCCTCGCGGGTCGGTTGCTCAGGCATCGGTCTCGTCCCTCCTTCGCTCTCAGCGCTCCCGCTTCTCGTCCAGCAACACGGCGCGGGTGACCGTCCCCCGACCGTAGCGCTCGGAGAGCCGGTCCACCACCTCGGCGACCCTTTGGTCCAGGTCGGGGCCCTCGGCCTCGAACAGGCCGAGCTGCGTTCGCGCGTGGTCGAACCCGGAGACCGTCACCCCGATCAGGCGGACCTTCTGCTTCGGCCGGTCCGCCGCCCGGAACAGCTCCCGCGCCGCGGGCCACAGGGCCTCTACGGTATCGACGGGCGTCTTCAGCGTCCGGCGGCGCGTGAGCGTCTCGAAGCCCTCGAACCGCAGCTTCACCGTGACGGTCGTGCCGGCCATTCCCTTCCGGCGCAGCGACGCCGCCACGCCCTCGCACAGTCCGAGCAGTCGGCGCTCGACGAGCTTCCGGTCGGCGACGTCCTCCCCGAACGTCCGCTCCTTTCCAAGCGACTTCCGCTCGTGCCCGACGTGTACCGGTCGCTCGTCGATCCCCCGGCTGAGCCGGTGGAAGTGGCGGCCCATAGAGGAGCCGAGACGCCGCTCCAGTACCTCCGGCTCGAGCGCGGCCACGTCCCCGATCGTCCGGCATCCGATCCGCCGCAGCGCCTGCTGCGCCTTCGGCCCGGCGCCCCAGAGGTGGCGGATTGGAAGCGGCGCCAGGAACGCGGCCTCCTCGCCGGGATCGACGACGACCAGACCGTCCGGCTTCTCGAGGTCGCTCGCCACCTTCGCCACGTACTTGGAGGCCGCGACGCCGACCGAGGCGGTGAGCGACTGCTCCTCCCGGATCGCCTCCTTTATGGCGCGCGCGATCGTCGGGCCGTCGCCGAACAGGCGCCGGCTGCCGGTCACGTCGAGAAAAGCCTCGTCGACGCTCAGGCCCTGCACGAGCTCAGTGTAGCGGCGGAAGATCTCGAAGATCGCGCGGGAGGCCTCTCCGTACCGACGGCCGTTCGGAGGCAGGAACACGGCGGTCGGACAGCGTCGCCATGCCTCGCCGATCGGCATGGCGGAACGGATCCCGTACTTCCGCGCCTCGTAGTTGGCGGTCGAGACCACGCCGCGGCCCTTCCCGCCCCGGGGATCGGCACCCACGACCACCGGCTTTCCCCGCAGCGAGGGGTCCGCGCGCTCTTCGACCGCCGCGAAGAACGCGTCCATGTCGACGTGGAGGATGGTGCGGGCGTCCATGCCCCAATCTACGGCGCTCAGCCGCCGTCCAGGAACCAGTCCAGCGCGCTCTGCGAGATGGAGAATGGGGTAGACGGGCGGCTGACCGACGATTGGCGACGCGGGGGTGAAGAACCCCGCCGAGTGGGCGATCAGGTGGGTGAACAGGTCTCCGTTCGAGACCCCGAGCGACAGGGCGTAGGAGGCGCCGTCCGAGAAGCCGGCGAGCGCGATCTGCGAAACGTCGATTCGGCAGCGGTCGAAGGTGTGCTGCAGGGCGCGGTCGATGAACGCCACGTCCGGCCCGAAGTAGCCGACCTCGGCGATGTCCCAGCTCAGCGTGCGCGAGTCGGGGGCCAGCAGGATGAAGCCCCGCTCCTCTGCATACGCGGTGTAGCCGGACCAGTCGCTGGAGGAGACGCCCGCGCCGTGTAATGCTACGAACAACGGCGCCGGGTTCGCGGCGTCGTAGCCCGGCGGCACGTAGAGGAAACCGTCCCGGCCGGACTCGAGGTCCAGGTCGGAGCGGCCGATCGTCGGCGCGATCGTGGGGGTGCCGGGCCGGGAGGTGAGCCGAGGATTCGACGTTTGCCCCGGTCCGGTGGGGTCGTCGCTTCCACAGGCGGTCAGGAGCGGTGCACTGAGCGCGCCCAGGCCGGTAGGGCAGAGGAACGCGCGGCGAGACCAGGTCGCCGGCTCCCGTCCG
>JARRPA010000282.1:0-3077 GCA_037383305.1 Gemmatimonadota bacterium
CCGAGCCTCGTCCAGCTGCAGAAGCGGCCCGGCCAGTCGCGCTCCCAGTCTCGAGGTCGCGGACGGCACATCCACCAGGCCGTACCCGGTATCGTTGTCCGGACCGCTCGGGCCCAGGTCGCGAGCGCTGTCCATGAGGATCTGCTTCAGGGTGGCCGGCTCCCCGGTCGGTCTCAACTGCCTGAGCAGTGCGATCGTGGCGGACGCCTGCGCGACGGCGAACGACGTACCCTGAACGGCGAAGCCCGTCAGGCGGGCACTGCGCGGCGAGTTCGCCCGCACCTCCGGCACCGTTCCCGGCGCCGAAACCTCCGGCTTGATCCCGCCCGAACAGGGTGACGGCCCCCGCCCGCTGTAGCTCGCGACTTCGATCATGGAACCCGCCCCGGAGGTGGCGCCCACGCCGAAGCTCCGAAGCCCCGGATCGTCCCGGGCCGCGGGGGGAGATACGGAACCGGCGGCCGGTCCGCTGTTCCCGGTGGCGAACAGCACCGCGATGCCGGCGGCTTCGACGGCATCGACCGCGTCGTAGATCACATCTTCGCAGGCGTCCAGGTCGCCCGTCTGGGGCGCGATCCCCCAGCTGTTGTTGATCACGTCGGGCGCATCGTCCGTGCCCGGGTTTCCGTCCGGGTCGAGGGCCCATTGAAACGCCTGCAGCAACACCGAGCGACGGGTATACACCCCTCCCGCCAGGTCATCGAAGACGCGGGCCGCGATCCACTCGGCGCCGGGCGCGGGCCCCGTGACGACATCCAGGTCCGAGGTCGCCACGATCAGTCCCCCATCGGCGAGCCACAGGGTATCGCCGGCCGGAAGCGCCCCGACCGCCGCGACCGCGACCTGGGTTCCGTGTCCATTGAAGTCCTGGGGATCCGTCGCCCCGCGAAAGGGGTCGAACCAGGCCGCCCGCGTCCCCGTCCTGCGGCCCCGCCAGCGCGCGGAGAGCATCGCGTTCTCTCCGTCCACGCCGGAATCGAAGATGGCCACGGTCGTGCCCGTTCCGGTCACGCCCTGCTCCCAGACCGCGTCCGCGCCGATCGTCCGCATCGCCTGCGAGGTGTACGCCGGGAGGGCGAATACCGAGCCACCCGGAGGCAGCGAGACGGGGATCGGACCGTCCGGCCAGATCCGATCGATGCCGGCCAGGCCCGCGAGCCGTCGGATCCCTGCCGGAGTCGCTTCCGCCGTCAGCGCGGGAAGGATCCAGAGACGGCCGGTGACATTGACCTCCGGGTCCGCCGCCACGATCGAAGCGAGGGCCCCCTGCACGGACTCGGAGCGTCGGCGAAGCGCCGATACGGCGTCCGGCCCGCGAAGGCCGTATGGAAGCGGTTCCGCCGTCGCGTACTGCACGAGAATCGGAATCCGGTCGTCCACCCCGGACGCGGCCAGAGTGGCGACAAGCGCCGGCGACAGTCGCTCGGTGACGTCGTCCGCCGGTGCGACCGGTTCCTGGGCCCGCGCCGCCCCTATCGAACCGATCCTCGACACCGTGATCGCCAGCAGGAGGAAGATCGCCCGAGAAAACCGTCTCCGACCAGGTACATGTCTCATGAGGCCGAAACTTCGCCCGCTGGATCTCCCCGAGCAACGAGTCCTTGCCGTTCGGTTCCTCTTCGGGTACCTTGCTTTCGGTGTCCGTTCGGTACGGCAGATTCCGCGATCACGAGGACGCACGATGGCGCTCACGCGGCGGCAGAAGGAGATTCTCGACTTCATCGAGAGCTTTCTCGATGCACACGGGTTTTCGCCCAGCTTCGAGGAAATCGCCGAGTTCTTCCAGTATCGTTCTCTGGCCACGGTCCATGAGCACCTCTCGAATCTCGAGGCCAAGGGCTACATCCGGAAGAACTACAACGAGAGCCGATCGATCGAGCTCACGAGAACCGAATTGAGGCTCGCCGCGATCGATCTTCCGCTCCTCGGCACGGTCGCCGCCGGAGAACCGATCGAGGCGATCGAGCAGCAGGAACAGATCGCAGTTCCCGAGGACATGGTCGCCGGGTCGGCCGGTCAGCACTATGTGCTGCGAGTCCGCGGAGACTCGATGATCGAGGAGCAGATACGGGACGGCGACTATGTGATCGTGCAGTCTCGGGAGACCGCAAACAACGGCGAAATGGTGATCGCGCTCGTCGATGAAGACGCTGCGACGGTCAAGAAGTTCTACCGGGAGTCCGGAGGACGGATTCGTCTTCAACCGGCCAATCCGACCCTCAAGCCGCTGATCCTCAGCGCCTCCCGGGTGCGGGTCCAGGGGATCGTCGTCGGGGTCATTCGCAAGTACTGAGCTGGAGAGTGGAGGGCGGCGAGTCCGGGGCGGAGTTGCATGCAGCACGAAGAATGACGGAGCGCGCCGGCGCCTCGAGGTCTCCTCCTTCCTACCCCACGGGAGTCTCGAGGCGTCGGCGCGTTCCGGCCACCGGACATCTGCCGCGTTGACTACACCGGGGCTTTCCTTAGCTTCGGTCGCGTGAAGCCGAAAGCCATTCTCTCCCGATCCTGTCGCTGCACCGTGGAATACGATGGGACCGGATTCTCAGGTTCTCAATGGCAGCCCGACCGCCCCACGATTCAGGGGGAACTCGAGACGGTCCTTTCTCGCCTGTTCGACCGCCCGACTCGGATCGTCGCTGCGGGACGGACGGACGCCGGCGTTCATGCCACCGCGCAGGAAATTTCCTTCGAGCTGCCATCGGGGTGGGAGATCCGGCCTCTCGTCGACGCGATGAACGCGCTTCTCGCGGATTCCGTCCGCGTTCACGACGCTCGGGCCGTGGAGCCGGAATTCCATCCTCGCTTCTCGGCGACCGCCCGCCGGTACGAGTACTACATCGGAGATCGCCGGGAGGCAGCGTCCCCCCTCCGCCGCGGCCGAATCTGGCAAGTCGGACGACCCGTCGCGACAGAGGCGCTCCAGTCCGTCTCCGCCGATCTCATCGGACCGGGTGACTTCGAGAAGCTTTCAAGGTCGGGACAGCCCGAGCGAGGGACCGAGTGCACGGTGGAGCGCGCGACCTGGGTGCGCACCCCGGCCGGCGACCTCAGATTCGAGGTCGTCGCGGATCGTTTTC
>JARRPA010000283.1:0-3077 GCA_037383305.1 Gemmatimonadota bacterium
GCCGTAGCGGTGAATCCCGAGGACGCATCGAAGAGCGACTATGTCGGTCGGGAGGTGGAGCTTCCCCTCACCGGGCGGCGGATTCCGATCGTCGCCGACGCGTTCGTGGACCCCGACGTCGGGTCCGGTTTCGTGAAAGTGACGCCCGCTCACGACCCGAACGATTTCGAGATCGGACGGCGGCACGGGCTGGCCGAGATCGACATCATGCACGGTGACGGTACGCTCAACGGGAACGCACCGGAGGCATTCCGGGGGCTGGATCGATTCGAGGCGCGGAAGCGCGTGGTGGAAGCGCTCGAAGAAGCGGGTCTTCTCGACCGGGTCGAAACGCACATGCACTCGGTCGGGCACTGCTATCGCTGTGACACGGTCGTCGAGCCTCGTCTCAGCCTGCAGTGGTTCGTGCGAATGAAGCCGCTCGCCGAGCCGGCGCTCGAAGTCTACCGCGAGGGGCGTCTGCGATTTCACCCCGAACGGTTCGGTGCGACCTACGAGCACTGGATGACGAACGTCAGGGACTGGTGCATCAGCCGGCAGCTCTGGTGGGGACATCGGATTCCGGTCTGGTACTGTCGCGATGCGGGCTGCGCGGAGATTTCGGTCTCCCGGGAGGACCTCGAGTGCTGTCCGGCGTGCGGCGGCGAGGTAGACCAGGATCCCGACGTACTGGACACCTGGTTCAGTTCCTGGCTGTGGCCGTTCAGCACGCTCGGATGGCCGGAGGAGACCGAGGACCTGGAGGTCTTCTATCCGACCGACACGCTCAGCACCGCGCCCGAGATCCTGTTCTTCTGGGTCGCCCGGATGGTGATGGCCGGGCTGGAGTTTCGTGGTGAGATTCCGTTTTCGGACGTGCTGCTTCACGGTACGGTTCGGGACGCGAGCGGTCGGCGAATGTCGAAGTCGCTGGGCAACGGCATCGATCCCCTCGAGGTGGTCGAGCGGTTCGGAGCCGACGCCATGCGGTACACGCTCGTGAGCGCGGCCGCGCTCGGTACCGATATCCAGCTGGATCACGAAGATCTAGAATCTTCGTTCCGGGTCGGCCGGAATTTCGCCAACAAGCTGTGGAACGCGGCGCGATTCGCTCTGGGTTACCTGACGCCCGAGGACGTCGCAGCCGATCCGTATGCCACCCGGCTCGAGGTCGCGGACCGCTGGATTCTCTCACGGCTGGCGCGGGCCACGTCGGAGGTTACCGAGGATCTCGAGCGATTCCGGCTCCACGAAGCGGCCGAGGCGGCCTACCATTTCGTATGGAGCGAGTTCGCGGACTGGTACGTCGAGCTGGTCAAGGACCGACTGCGGGGCGAGAGAGGCGATGCGAGCCGGGACGCGGCCGCCGCCACCCTGGCGACCGTGATCGACGGCTGGCTGCGACTTCTCCACCCGATCATGCCGTTTCTCACGGAAGAGCTCAATTGCCACATGCCGGGACGCGATTTCGACGATACGCTGCTGAGAGGCCCGTGGCCGGCGCCCGACCGGGAGCGGGACGGGGAAGCGGAAGCCGTGATCGAGGCCCTGCAGGAGGTCGTAGGAGCCGTCCGCAACCTCCGATCGGAATACTCCATCGATCCGGGACGACGCATCGAACTCCGGGTGATCGACCCGTCGCCGGCGCTCGCCACGGCGATCGACGTCGAAAGCCGAGGCCTGTCGCAGCTCGCCCGGCTGGCGTCGCTACGCACCGAGACCGCGGTCCCGGAGGGCGAGCCAGGTGCGCACGCCGTGCTCCGCGCGGGGGGTGAGCTCTTCCTGCCGCTGCGGGACGTGATCGATCTCGACCGCGAGCGTGAGCGACTCGCCGATGAGCTCGAGCGACTGGCGGGTCTTCTCGCGGGAGCCAGGAAGCGTCTCACGAACCCGGGATTCCTCTCCGGGGCGCCGGCCGAGGTCGTCGAGAGGGAACGCGAGAAGGCCGACTCGCTGGAGCAGCGCCACCGTCGACTGCTCGAGAAGAGGGCGGCATTCGGTCCCGATTGAGAATGGGCCGCGAGTCTCTGATCCCGGCCCTCCTGCTCGGCGGCCTTTTCGTCGCGATGGCCGTGGGCTGTGCAAACGTCGAGGCACCGCCCGGGACCGGTCCCGACTTCGAAGCTCCGAGCGTCGTCGAACGGTATCCGGCCCCGGGGTCGATCGTCTCCGGTCTGGACGGTGACGCCTGGATTCGATTCGACGAACCGGTTCAATCCCCGCGCAACCTGGAGCGGGGTCTGGACCTCTCTCCCGCCTGGGAGTGGAAATTCAGTCCCCGCACTTCGGGATTCGCGGTCCGGCCCCGCGAAGGGTGGAGAGAGGGCGTCGTATATCGAATCCGTATTCCCGCCGGGGTCGCCGACCTGATTCGGAACCGCACGCAGCAGGTCATCGAGTGGACGTTCAGCACCGGTCCCGAGATCTCCGAGACCCGGATCGACGGCATCGTCTACGATCGAGTGACGGTCACCGGCACGCGCGACGCCCGTCTGCTCTTCCTCTCCGCCGATTCCGTTCCCTACAGCGTGGTCAGCGATACCGGCGGAGTCTACGGAATGAGATCTCTCCCGCCGGCCGACTACACCGTATTCGCTTTCATGGACCAGAACCGGAACCGGCGTCTCGACCCGAGATCGGAGCCGTGGGACAGCGCGAGCGTGAGTCTGCCCGAATCCGACAGCCGGTACGCGATCGATCTGTGGATGGTGCCGCCGGACAGCACGCCACCGCGTCTCGTCTCGGTCGTCGCCTTCGACACCGTGACGCTCGCCCTCGAGTTCGACGAACCGCTGGATCCCGAAGCCTCGCTGGACGAGGCCGTCGTGACGGTGCAGGGTCCGGCGGGCCGTGCGCCGTACGTCGTGAGCCGAATGCAGGTGGGACAGCCGGGAAGCGTGCTTCAAGGAGATTCGGAAGGCGGAGTCGAGTCCGATACGACGGCCCTGTCCGACTCGCTCGCCGCCCCGGACCTGGAGTCGCCCCCCGGGGCGGCGGCAGGAGACTCGACCGAACGGGCGCTGGCGGAAGTGAGTGCGGACTCGCTCCCGACTCCGATCTCTCTCTCCGATTCGCTGGTCGCGGAGGCGATGGCGGCG
>JARRPA010000284.1:0-2500 GCA_037383305.1 Gemmatimonadota bacterium
CGGGTGAAGGACCTGCCCGGTGTCCGGTACCACATCGTGCGGGGCACCCTCGACGCATCGGGTGTGGCCGACCGGAAGCAGAGCCGCTCGAAGTACGGCTCCAAGCGTTAAGGCATCGAGGGGAACCACGCGCCGCATGGGCGCGCAGGCCCCGGCGTACGGATTTCGAGAGAGCAGAGGGAAACGACCCGGCCTGCACGTCTCGGCCGGGTTTCCGTTTCAAGGAAGAGGAAATGTCACGCAGGAACAGGTCGACGCCGAGAGAGATTCCCGCTGACCCGAAATACGGGAGCAGCGAAGTCACGCGCTTCATCAACGTCCTGATGCTCGACGGGAAGAAGAGCACGGCCGAGGGGATCTTCTACGATGCGATGCGCAAGATCGAAGAAAAGACCGGACAACCGGGACTGAACGTGTTCCGGCAGGCGCTGGCGAATACGAAACCGGTGCTCGAGGTGCGAAGTCGACGGGTCGGGGGCGCGACCTATCAGGTCCCCATGGAGGTTTCGCCCCGCCGGAGGGACTCGCTCGGTCGGCGCTGGCTGATTCAGTTCGCCCGCGGCCGGTCGGGGAAGTCGATGGCGGACCGACTGGCGGGTGAATTGCTCGACGCCTCTCGGGGCGACGGGGGGGCGGTGCGAAGGAAGGAAGAGGTGCACCGGATGGCGGAGGCGAATAAGGCGTTTGCCCATTATCGCTGGTAAGCCGAACCGGAAGCCTGGCCGCTCGTCGGAGCGGCCGGCCGAGAACGGACAGGAACAGATGACGGATCGGACATAGATGGCACGTACGACACCGCTTGAGCGGATCCGGAATATCGGCATCATGGCGCACATCGATGCCGGGAAGACCACGACGACGGAGCGCATCCTGTACTATACGGGCCGCCTGCACCGGATGGGCGAGGTGCATCACGGCGACGCGACCATGGACTGGATGGAGCAGGAGCAGGAGCGCGGGATCACGATTACGTCGGCCGCGACGACGGCGTCCTGGAAGCGGAACGACCAGGATTACCAGATCAACATCATCGACACCCCCGGGCACGTCGACTTCACCGTGGAGGTGGAGCGGAGCCTTCGAGTGCTCGATGGTTCGGTCGCGTTGTTCTGCGCCGTCGGCGGCGTGGAGCCGCAGTCCGAGACCGTGTGGCGGCAGGCCGACAAGTACCGCGTGCCGCGGATCGCCTTCGTGAACAAAATGGACCGGGTGGGTGCGGACTTCGAGCAGGTGGTCCAGATGATGAAGGACCGGCTCGGCGCCAAGGCGTATCCGATTCAGTATCCACTCGGGGAGGGCGAGCTCTACACCGGCCACATCGACCTCGTTCGCATGGTCGAGGTCGTCTACGATGAGGATTCGCTCGGGGTGAACTGGACCGAGGGGCCGGTGCCGGACGCGCTGAAGGAGAAGGCCGAGCGGCTGCGGCACGAGCTTCTGGAAGCGGCCGTCGAGCACGATGAAGAGCTGCTCGAGCATTATCTCGAGGGTGGGGAGCTCGCGGAGGACGAGGTCCGACGTGCCGTGCGCAAGGCGACTCTGGCCGGCGCGATCACGCCTGTGATGTGCGGCGCCTCGTTCAAGAACAAGGGTGTCCAGAAGCTCCTCGACGCGGTGATCGACTATCTGCCATCGCCATTGGATGTGCCGCCTGTCACGGGGCACCTCCCGAACCACGATGAGAGCCTGGTCGAACGCTCTGCGTCCGATGACGAGCCGTTCTCGGCCCTCGCTTTCAAGATCATGACCGACCCTTACGTCGGCCGGCTCACCTATCTGCGGGTCTACTCGGGCGTGCTTCCCGCGGGCTCGCACGTAGTGAACGTCACGCAGGACAAGAAGGAGAGAGTCTCCCGACTGCTGCAGATGCACGCGAACAAGAGGGAAGAGGTCGAGGAGCTGCGCGCCGGCGACATCGGCGCCGCGATCGGTTTCAAGTTCGCCCGGACCGGCGACACGCTCGCCGACAAGGACGATCCGATCGTTCTCGAGGCGATGAGCTTCCCGGAGCCGGTGATTCGCGTCGCGATCGAGCCGAAGACGAAGGCGGATCAGGACAAGCTCTCCGAAGCGCTGGCCAAGCTGGCCGAGGAAGATCCGACTTTCCGGGTGAATACCGACGAAGAGACTGGCCAGACACTGATCAGCGGGATGGGCGAGCTCCACCTCGAGATCATCGTCGATCGCCTGCAGCGCGAGTTCAAGGTCAATGCGAACGTCGGCCGTCCGCAGGTCGCCTATCGCGAGACGATTCGGATTCCGGTCGAGAAAGTCGAAGGCAAGTTCGTCCGGCAGTCGGGCGGGCGAGGGCAGTACGGGCACGTCGTCATCAACATCGAACCGACCGAGGCCGGCACGGGATTCCTGTTCGAGGACGCGATCGTCGGAGGAGCGATCCCGCGGGAGTATATCAACCCGGTTCAGCAGGGGATCCGGGAGGCGATGGATTCCGGCGTGCTCGCCGGCTATCCGCTGATCGACATCAAGGCGACGTTGATCG
>JARRPA010000285.1:0-1317 GCA_037383305.1 Gemmatimonadota bacterium
GAGCGGCTGCTGGTCGTGGATGCGACGGCGGGCCAGAACGTGATCCACCAGTCGCGCGAATTCGGCGAAGCGCTGTCGCTGACCGGGATCGTCCTTTCCAAGTTCGACAGCTCCGGTCGGGGCGGTACGGCCGTAGCCGTGGCCCGCGACTTCCACGTGCCGGTCCGATGGCTGGGTACGGGTGAAAAGGCAGAAGATCTGGAGCCGTTCGACGCGGATCTGTACGTGGAGAAGCTCCTGAATTAGATGGGAAAACACTCGCGGCTGCAGAGTTCGGTTCAATACCTCAAGGGCGTGGGACCGCGTCGAGCGGAGCGGTTCGAGAAGCTCGACGTCAGGAGCGGACGCGACCTTCTCTATCACGTTCCCCGGCGCTACGAAGATGCGACCCGGGTCGATCGGATCGGATCCCTGCGCCCCGGCGACGAGGCGACGGTGATCGGTGAGGTGGTGGCGAAGGGGGTGGTTCCGACCCGCAAACGGTTGCGGATCTTTCGAGCCATTCTGCGCGACGCTTCGGGCAGAATCGAAGTCGCATGGCCGGGTCAGCCCTGGCTCGACCGGCAGATCGCCAAGGGTGATCTTCTCCTCGTGACGGGATCGGTCGGCTTCTTCCACGGACTGCAGCTGAGGCCCCGTGAGCACACCGTACTGGCCCGGGAGGGGGAGACGTCGGCGAGCGGGCGCGTGTTTCCCGTGTACGCCGCTACGGAGGGTCTGAGCCACCGACAGATCCGGACGATCATCCAGGAGAACCTCGATTCGCTGATCGAGGAAGTCGAGGAGCGGGAGGTGTTTCCGTCCGAGTGGCTCGAGACGTTGAACCTGCCGCGTCTCGAAGTGGCGCTGGAGACGCTGCATCGGCCGACGGAGATCACCGGCCTCGAACCGGCGATCCGACGATTGGCCTGGGAGGAGCTGTTCTTTCTCCAGCTGCTGCATGCGCGGGCCCGGCACGAGGTGCGGAACCGCGATCCCGGTCACGGTATGAAAGAGCCACCGGCCCTTTCCGCGCCATTCCTCGAGGCGCTTCCATTCCGTCTGACCGGAGCCCAGCAGAGAGCCTGGGCCGAGATCCGGTCGGACATGGAGGACGATGCTCGGATGTATCGCCTGCTTCAGGGCGACGTAGGCAGCGGAAAGACGGTGGTCGCGGTGGCAGCGATGCTGAAGGCCGTCGAGAACGGTCTTCAGGCGGTCCTCATGGCTCCGACCGAGCTCCTTGCGGAGCAGCATCTGCGCACGCTGACGCGACTGCTCGCTCCGGTGGCCGAGTCTCCGCGGTTGCTCACGGGGTCCGTCACCGGACGCGAGCGA
>JARRPA010000285.1:1343-6029 GCA_037383305.1 Gemmatimonadota bacterium
GCCCTCCGGGACCTGGGGGGCTCGGCCGACATGCTGGTGATGTCGGCGACGCCCATTCCGCGATCGCTGGCGCTCACGCTATATGGCGATCTCGATCTCTCGGTGATCGACGAAATGCCGCCGGGCCGCCACCCGGTTCGGACCGGGGTCCGGAGCTACGCCGATCGTGACGCGGCACTGCACTGGATACGGGGCGAGCTCGCAGAGGGGCGGCAGGCCTACTTCGTCTACCCGCTGATCGAAGATTCGGAGGCGGTGGAGGCGACGGCCGTGAACGACGCCGTCCGGGAGCTCCGTGACCGATTTCCCGAATTCGTCGTGGAGAGCGTCCACGGGCGAATGCCCTCGGCCCGGAAGGAGGAGATGATGCAACGCTTCGGCGCGGGCGAGATATCGCTGCTCGTCGCGACGACCGTGATCGAGGTCGGAATCGACGTGCCGAACGCGACCGTCATGGTGATCGAGCATGCCGAGCGATTCGGACTCTCGCAGCTACACCAGCTTCGCGGAAGGGTGGGTCGGGGAGCCGAGCAGAGCTGGTGCGTCGCCTTCCACTCCGCAGATGAGACCCCGCCCCGCCTCCGGGCGTTTGCCGCATCCAACGATGGCTTTCGCCTGGCACGCGAGGACCTGAAACTTCGCGGGCAGGGCGACCTGTTCGGAGCCCAGCAGCACGGAGCGCCGGAGCTTCGATTCGCCGATCTGGAAAGGGATGCCGATCTTCTGGAACAGGCGCGGAAGAAGGCGCGTGCGATCGTCGGGGTGGACCCCGAGCTCTCGACACGTCCACACCGGGCGCTGGCGAGGGAGCTCGTCGATCGATACGCCGATCGCGAAGTACTGTTTGCCATCGGTTGACGAGGAACCCATGCCCGATACGAATTCCATCCGCTCACTCGGCTCCCACATCGGAGAGCGCGTCCGCCTGCTCGGCTGGGTACGTAATCATCGTTCGAGCGGGAAGATCGCGTTTCTGATCGTACGCGACGGGAGCGGGGAGGTGCAGGTCGTGGTCGCGCGGCACGAGGTGGACGATCAGACCTGGCAGGCCGTGACGGACCGGGTCGCCTACGAATCCAGCGTAGCCGTGGAGGGAGTCGTCCGGGCCGACGAACGCTCGCCGACCGGTGTGGAATTGACGGCCTCGCGCGTCGAAGTGCTGGGCGACTCTTCGAACGACTACCCGATCCAGATCAAGGACGCCGGGGTCGACTTTCTCCTGTCGAAGCGCCATCTCTGGCTTCGCACACCGCGCCAGGCCGCGATCATGCGGATTCGTGACGAGGTGATCCAGGCGATCCACGCCTTCTTTTACGAGCGGGACTTCGTTCGCGTGGACACACCGATTCTGACCGGCTCCATCGGGGAGTCCGCCGGCACTCTGTTCGAGACGGAGTACTTCGACCTCGGAACGGCATATCTGGCGCAGACCGGCCAGCTGTATGTCGAGGCGGCCGCGGCCGCGCTCGGAAAGGTCTACTGCTTCGGGCCGACTTTCCGGGCCGAGAAGAGCAAGACGCGGCGTCACCTGACCGAATTCTGGATGGTGGAGCCGGAAGTCGCATGGCTGGACTCCGAGGGGAACATGCGCCTGCAGGAGGAATTCGTCTCGGCCATCGTGAACCGGGTGCTGGAGCGCCGGCTGTCGGAACTCGAGATACTCGAGCGGGACACGGAGCCGCTCAAGAGCATCGTTCCTCCCTTCGACCGTCTGAGCTACACCGAGGCGGTGGAGATCCTGGCTGCGAAAGGTAGCGCTACCTCCTGGGGAGAGGATCAGGGGGCCGAGGATGAGGCGCTCCTCACCGAAGGACGCACCTCGCCGCTGTTCGTGTACGACTATCCCAGGGAGGCGAAGGCCTTCTACATGAAGGAGAACCCCGACGACCCGCGCACGGTGAAGTGCAACGATCTGCTCGCGCCCGAGGGATACGGCGAGATCATCGGCGGCAGCCAGCGGGAGGACGACCTGGAAAAGCTCACCGCCCGGATCCGCGAGGAAGATCTTCCCCCGGATGCGTATGACTGGTACCTCGACCTGCGACGGTACGGCACCTTCGTTCACTCGGGTTTCGGGCTCGGTCTCGAGCGGACGGTGAGCTGGATCTGCGGGCTGCCGCACCTCCGCGAGGCGATCGCCTTTCCGCGGATGATGAGCCGCCTCGAGCCCTGAGCCGAGCCGCTGGAGTGGCCGGGGGATGAAACCCACTCCACCGGCCGTGCGTACAGAGAGTACGAGAGGAGGACCCCCATGATCGAAACGCTGATCGGTATGCTCGTGCTCGGAGGGACCGGGGCGGGCCTCTACGCTGCATACGTGAAGACGCGCGCTTTCGTGCGCGAGAAGCTACGGTTCGTGGACGCGGCCCAGCGGCCCTCGGCACCCTGGATCGCGGGCATCGCCGTCACGCTGATCGGGTTGCCCCTGTTCGGCGGACTCCTGGGCTTTCTGCCAGCCGTCGGCGGGGCCACGGCGCTCGCGCTCGGGTGTACGGTCGGTGCGGCCGTCCGAAGCGGACAGAAACAGGTGAAGCTGCTCAGCGGGAGTTGAGCTTCACTTCATCCCACAGACGATCGAGCGTCGCGAGATCGGCCTCATCCGGGTCGATCCCGCGCTCGTCAGCGAGTTCGAGCAGCGCTCGAAACCGCCGCTCGAACTTGGCAGAGGCACGATCGAGGGCCACCGAGGGGTGAGTTCCCGCCAGCCGCGCCACATTGACGGCCGCGAAGATCAAGTCGCCCAGTTCATCCTCAATCCGATCGGGACGCTCGCCGTCCGAAGCGGGCCGCCCGGGGTCCAACTCTGACTCGAGTTCCGTGATCTCTTCGCGCAGTTTCTCCACCGCGCCCGAGGCGTCCGGCCAGTCGAACCCCCTCGCCGCCGCCCGGTCCTGCAGTCGAAGCGCCCGGCTGAGCGGCTCCAGCCCCCCGGGCACGCCCGCGAACGGGTCGGCTGGCACGTCTCCGACGGCGGGCCGCGAAGATATGCCCCGCTCCTTCCGGGCACGCGCCCGTAGCTGAGCTTTCCGTTGCTCCCAGTCGGGCGGACCGTCCGCATCACCGTAGAGGTGCGGGTGCCGCTCGATCATCTTCCGTTCGAGTCCCTCGACCACGCCCTCGGCCTCGAACGTGCCCCGCTCTTCGGCCAGAACGACCTGAAAGGCGAGGTTGAGCAGGAGATCCCCGAGCTCATCGGCGAGCTCTCCGTCATCTCCGCCACGTATGGCCTCGGCGACTTCGTGGGCTTCCTCCAGCAGATAGGGTCTGAGAGTCGCCGGCGTCTGCTTCGCGTCCCACTCGCAGCCGTTTCGGAGATAGCGCACGAGGGCAAGGCTGCGACCGAGCGAAGCGTCGCCGCTTCGAGCGAGGTCGAGGTGCCTGGAGTGGGCTTCCGAATCGGGAAAAATCTGTTGCTCCTCGGACATGTGGCCGGTATACTACCCCGGCCTTGAAAAACGTGTCAATCGAGCCCAAGCGCCGCGCCTGGGTCGAGGTGGACCTGGACGCTCTCCGGTCGAACTTCGGCTCCATCGCTGAACGCCTGCCACCGGGTTGCGGCATTCTCCCAATGGTGAAGGCCGACGCTTACGGCACCGGTCTGGGGCGTGCCGTGCGCGCACTATCGGGTCTCGGCCCGTGGGGATTCGGCGTGGCCACCACGGACGAGGGGGGGCCGGTGCTGGTGTTTTCACCCACGTTGCCCGCGGACACGCGAGCCCTGCTCGAGCGCCGCCTGGAACCGGTGGTTCCCGGCTGCGACGCACTGGCGGCGTGCGGTGTCGCCGCTCGTGCTCACGGCGGAACGCTGGCCGTTCACCTCGAGATCGATACGGGGATGGGGCGTTTCGGAATCGGGTGCGCCGACATGGAGGTCCGGGCAGAGGAAGTGGCGGAGATTCTGTCACTCGGAGGACTCGATCTCCGGGGGACCCTGACCCACTTCCATTCGGCGGATGACGATCCCGTCGAGACAAGGGAGCAGTGGACGCGTTTCGAGGCTGCGCTCACCAGACTGAAGGAAGCGCGTGTGGACCCGGGTCTCGTGCATGCGGCGAACAGCGCGGCGTCACTCCGGTACGATGACTTCGCCGGAGACCTGGTCCGTCCCGGAATCCGGCTGTACGGCGGAGGTTCCTGGGAGCCGCGCGGAGCACCGGTCGTAGCCGTGCGGGCTCGGGTGCTGGATGTCCGCTCCGTGGCGACCGGAGCGACGGTCAGCTACGGAGCGACCTGGCAGGCGCCCGCGCCGACTCGACTGGCGACGCTGGGAATCGGCTACGGAGATGGATTCCGACGCGAGCTGTCGAATCGGGGTCGCGTCCTGATTCACGGTCGGGAGGCGGCGGTTCGCGGGGCCGTCTGCATGGACTCGGTCGTGGTGGAGATCGGCGACCGCGAAGACGTTCGGCCTGGAGATGTGGCGACCGTTCTCGGTCGGGATGGCGGCTCGGAGATCGACCTCGATGAAATCGCAAAGATGTCCGGGTCGATCGACTACGAAATCCTGACCGGCTGGAGCCGCCGGCTGCCGAGGATCGACGTCGCGCGGTGAAGACCGAGTGAACACCGGGGTCCCGGGCCCCACCTGAAGGGATACGGAGTAGCGAATGCGAGAGGGAAGTACGATCGAGGAGGCGCTCCCACGTCCGCGAACGAACGGGCTTCGTCGCGCAGGGCATTCCGCCG
>JARRPA010000286.1:0-3030 GCA_037383305.1 Gemmatimonadota bacterium
GGACCGCGCCGCCGCTCGCCGACCTCGCCGATCACTGGGACGCCGACAAGCTGGTGAGCTACCTCACCGATCCGAACGCAATGCTGGGCAAGGACCCTCACCTGCTCCGTCTGGCCGAGAAGTACAGCCTGCGGATGCCGCCGGTGTCGGCCAAGGCGCCCGGCTACAGCGACACGGCGCGGGAGGAGCAGCTCGACAACCTCGCACAGTACCTGCTGGTGAATATCGAAACGCCGGACAACTGATCAGTCAAGCTCGTGGGCTGAGCCACGCGGCCAGTTGGGCCACACCGCTCACCACCGCCACGGGTGGTACTCGAGCTCCACGACGTGCTCGCCCGGCTCGAGCAGGACCCCGCGGAAGGCGTAGTTGACGCGGAGCAACGGAGCCTCGCCACCATCGACCCGGGCCGTCCACTGGGCCAAATAGGCGTCGCTGACGACGAGGACGGCGGGCGCATCCGGCGAGCCGTGTACGACTCGGAGCTGCGCCGACTGATTTTCCGGCGGCGGGGCCAGCGGATCATCGTCGCACGCGACGACGGCCGTGAGCCCGAGTACGAGGGCAAACGCCCTCAGGGACTTGAATCCGGTCATGATCGTAACCTCATTGAGTAGTGGCCTCAGCCTCTGAAACGCAAGTATTTGTCCAATTGTTGTCCGAGATATTACGACGTGATTAGATTGTTGTCAATCAATTGTCGATACATAGAAGGTAGAAACGACTTCTTCAGCCGTTGGGTCGATGCCGAACGGTGAATCCGGACAATCAGCGGATCGGAGGATCCCATGACGACGTTCAGGCTCTGGCAGACGTACGGCGTATCTCTGGCGGCATTTCTCGCTCTCGACTTCCTGTGGCTGGGTCTGGTCGCGCGCGGTTTCTATCGAGACCAGCTGGGTCCGCTGCTGACACCCGATGTCCGGTGGGGGGCGGCGCTGCTCTTCTACCTGATCTTCGTGGCCGGCGTGCTGGTGTTCGCCGTGCTGCCGGCGGTCGAGCGGGGATCACTCGTTCGAGCCATTCTGCTGGGAGGATTCCTCGGGGTCGTCACGTACGCCGCGTACGATCTGACCAACCTCGCGACCCTCCGTGACTTTCCCGCGACGGTCGCGGCCGTGGACATGGTCTGGGGCGGCGTGCTGACGGCGACGGTCGCCTCGGTCGGTTACCTGTTCGCGATGCGGGGTACGGCGTGAGCCTGTGGAGCTGGCCCTTCGTAGATCCCGAGGTGCTGCACACGACGCTGCAGGGCGGCCTCGTGGTGCTCGTCGCGGTCACGCTCGTGTGGGGTCTGAGCCTCCTGCTTCGTGACGCAGGGATCGCGGACGTTTTCTGGGGAACCGGTTTCGCGATCCTGGCAGTCTTCTACGCGGCTTCGTTCGACGGCGCGTCGAGTCGGACGGCACTGGTCGTCGGCATGGCGCTGGTCTGGGGGATGCGCCTCTCCATCCACATCTATCGGCGGGGTCGCGGAAAGTCGGAAGATCCGAGGTATGCGGCCTGGCGCGAAGCGGCCGGAGACTCATTCTGGTGGCGAAGCTACTTCACGGTGTTCCTGCTGCAGGGATTTCTGATGTGGGTCATCTCGGCACCGCTCGCGGTCGCCGAAGCCTCGGCGATCCCATCCGCTCTGACGTTCTGGGACTTTTCGGGACTGGCCGTCTGGCTCGCGGGCTTCCTGTTCGAGACGGTCGGGGATGCGCAGCTTTCGGCCTTCAAGGCAGATCCGGCGAATCGCGGCAAGGTTCTGGACACGGGCCTCTGGGCGTGGACCCGGCACCCCAACTACTTCGGCGATGCCCTCGTCTGGTGGGGATTCTTCCTGGTCTCACTCAGTGTGCCGGGCGGCGCCTGGACGATCTTCAGCCCGGTGCTCATGACGTTCCTGCTCGTGCGAGTCTCCGGCGTCTCGCTGCTGGAGAAGGGCCTGAAGGAATCGAAACCCGGCTACGCGGACTACGTGGCCCGCACCAGTGCATTCTTCCCCCGCCCTCCGCTCAGAGGATCGGATTGACCCGGACGTCGAACCCTGATCGATCGGCCTCCTCGACCGCGGCCTGCCCTGCGTGAACGGCCCCGACGGGAGCCGGTCGCTGCAAAACTGTCGGGAGGGAACCGTCTCCCATAGTTTTCGAAAAGTCCAATGCGCGCTCGACCGGGAGGTCTTCATGCGTACGCTCGAACTGACGGACCCGCGTGAGGCACCGGCCCCGGCCGGACCCCTCGACCAGTTCTTCCTCAAGCTGATTCGCGATCCCCGGGATCTTCCGTTCGCCCGGGTGCAGACGATGAATCTCGCGGTGATGCTCGCCCTCGCGGTCTGGGTTTTCGTCGACTTCAACATCTTCAGCGCGGTCGCGTTCTTCGGCTGGTACGTCTTCCAGCTCGGACCGTACACCCTGATGCTTCACAACGTCTGTCACCGCAGGTTCTACCGGAAGGAAGTGGAGTGGCTGGAATGGCCCTTCATCGCGATTCTCGGGATGTTCTTCGGGCACTCGCCGGGCTCGTACTTCGCCCATCACATCGGGATGCACCACCCCGAGAACAATATGGACGAGGACCTGAGCTCGACGCTTCATCTTCAGCGGGACAGCGCGCTCGACTTCTTTTATCACTACCTGGGACGATTCCTGTTCATGGGAAAGATCGACCTCGGGTCCTATCTGAGCGACCGGAACCGGGAAAAGCTGCTGAAGCGGATGCGCCGGGGCACGGCGCTCTGGTTCGTTGTCGTCGGGGTCCTGCTGTTCGTCAACTGGAAGGCGACACTGCTCGTGTTCGTCGCCACGCTGCTCGTCACGCGGACGGCGATGATGTCCGGGAACTGGGCGCAGCACGCGTTCGTCGATGCCAGCGACCCGAACAACTGTTATCTGAACAGCATCACCTGCATCAACTCCACGTACAACCGGCGCTGCTTCAACGACGGCTATCACATCAGCCATCACTGGAAGGCCTCCCGGCACTGGACCGAGCACCCGCAGGAGCTGCTCGACAACCTCGAGGCCTACGCGAAGAACGACG
>JARRPA010000287.1:0-4864 GCA_037383305.1 Gemmatimonadota bacterium
CGCGCCTTTCTCGCGAGTAACGCCTTCTGCGTCTCGTTCGCCTCGTGCACCTCTCGAAGGATCGTCAGGTCGATCTCGAATTCATCGCCGGTGTGGATCAGAGCTCGCACATCCTTGGGAAAGCAGCTTCCTCCGTACCCGGCGCCCGCATACAGAAATGACCGCCCGATTCGCGGATCGCTGCCCATTCCTTTGCGAACGCGATTGACATCCGCACCCGTGGCCTCGCACAGGAGCGCCAGCTGGTTCATGAAGCTGATCCGTGTCGCCAGCATCGCGTTCGCCGCGTACTTGGTCAGCTCGGCCGATGGGATATCCATGAAGATCAGGGGATTGCCGCTGCGCACGAACGGTCCGTAGAGCTCCTGCAGAACACCGCGAGCCTCTTCCGATTCGACCCCGCAGACGATCCTGTCGGGGCGCATGAAATCCTCGATCGCCGCACCTTCCTTGAGGAATTCCGGGTTGGAGCAGACGTGGAAGCTCACGTCCGTGTGGCGCTCGATCTCATCCCGGACCTTCGAGGCGGTTCCGACCGGCACCGTGCTCTTCGTGATCACGACCGTCCCTTCCGAGATGTTCGGCCCGATCGTCGCGGCCACATCCAGGACGTGACACAGATCGGCCGAGCCGTCCTCCCCGGCCGGCGTGCCCACTGCGATGAAGATCACCTGACCGTGGCGCGCCGCTGCCTCCACGTCGGAGGTGAAACTCAACCGGTCCTCCGCGAGATTCCGTTCGACGAGGCGATCGAGCCCGGGCTCGTAGATCGGGATCTTTCCGGCGCCAAGTGACGTGACCTTGCCGACGTCCACGTCCGCGCAGACTACCCGATTGCCGGTCTCCGCGAGGCATGCGCCCACGACGAGCCCGACGTAGCCGCTTCCTATGACCGTTACGTTCAAGAGATGTAGCCCTCCTCGGCAGATGTCGCCCCGCCACGCTCCCATCTTCGGGCGGTCCATCGATACACGGCCCGGACCGATTCCTCGATCAGGAACCTGGGTCGCCAGCCGGTCGCCTCGCGAAGACGGGACGCATCACCACGGATCGTCTCGATCTCGCCGGCCCGCACGCGGGCGGGGTCCACCTGAATCTCGGGATCAACGCCCGCTTCGTCGACGATCCAATTCAGGATCTGCCGGATGGAAATGGCCTCTCCCGACGCGATGTTGTAGGCAGCCGCCGGACGATCCAGTTCCATCACCTCGCGCAGCGCGCGCACCCCATCCCGTACATCGGTGAAATCCCTGTTCACATCCAGGTTCCCGACGTACATGATCGGCGGGCGCTCACCCGACGCGATCGCCGAGACCTGGCCGCAGAAATCGGGCACGACGAAATCAGGACCCTGCCCGGGTCCGACCAGATTGAAGCTTCGAGCCACGAGGATGCGGAGGCCGTGGGCCCTCCGGTACGTGTGCGCCGCGAGCTCCTGTGCGGCCTTCGAGAGACCGTAGGGAGAAACGGGGCGGAGGTGCGACTCCTCGGTGAGAGGAACTCCCTCTCCGGCCGCGTCCCCGTAGGCGTCCCCGCTCCCCATGACGAGAATTCGGGGGTCGAACTCCGGGGTCTCCTCCCGGACCGCGAGCACGGCTTCGCAGAGGTTCACGGTTCCCCCCGCGTTCACGTTGAGCGACAGGGCCGCGTTTTCACGCGCCCGCGAGCCGGAGGCGAACCCGGACAGGTGGAATACCAACTCCGGTCGAACGGCCGAGACGAGCCGGACGAGCGCGGCATGGTCGCGCACATCGGCTGCCTTCCAGTCCACCGACACGGCTTCATCCGGCGTGAGAGTGTCCCGGACCGGCGGCAGGGAGAGAGTGGAGCCGGTCACCTCGTACCGGTGCCCCAGCAGCTCGGCTACGAGGTGCTCCCCCACGAATCCGTCTGCACCTGTGACGAGGACCTTCATGCCAGCAGAGCCTTCCCGATGCAGGACGACCGGCGACCGCCGCCGCGAGATCGGACTCGCGGTCTCAGGACGCCTTGCGGACCTTGCCGGCCTTCAGGCAGCGGGTACAGACCCGGACGCGAACGGCACGACCGTTCTCGAGGATCTTCACCCTCTGCAAATTCGGCATGAACCGCCGCTTACGCCGGTTGTTCGCGTTGCTCACGCGATTGCCGGTCGCCGGTCCCTTGTCGCAAACGTGACAGAAATTGGCCATGACTCGTTCAGCTTCAGTTCACCGAGAGCGAGTCCGCCAGGAAGAAGCCCGGGGCTTCGGGAATCGCGCCCGCGTTTCCCGCCTCGACGGCATCCTGGTTCACCCACTCGCTTTTGATCGAATCGTTCAACACGAACAACTTTCCGTGCAGCGAAACGCGATCGTTCGCGTATACTTCCGTACCCCTGCGGATCAGATCCGGAGAGAGCAGAACCGGCAGGCTGTTCTCTGAGTCGAGCCCGATCGAGAATGCTGCGCGCCCCAGCCTCTGTTCCACCGTCACGAATCGGAGCCATCCCTGCTCCCCGATCGATGCGGCCAGATCAGCAGCCATCGCCGCGGTGTTCAGATCGACCGCCTCCGGAACGGAATCCTCTTCGAGCACGGGAGCGACCACGGTATCGAGCGCCGCTGATTCCCTGTCCAGCCAGTAAAAGAACGCCGCGATGCCGGCGATCGCGACCAGTGCCAGTATCAGTGTCCCGCCGGAACGCCCCATCTGTGCCTGCCTTTCTCGATCCGAATGTCCGGAGCTACTCGCTCCGCTCGGTCAGCTCGATAATGGCCAGCTCAGCCCCATCGCCCTTTCGTGCACCGAGTTTCACAATCCGGGTGTAACCGCCCGGACGTTCCCGGAAACGGGGGCCAATTTCGTCGAACAACTTATGCAGGGCGGCCCGGTCTCCGATATGGCGACGAACCTGCCTGCGGCTGTGAACGTCGTCCGAACCGCCGAGCGTAATCAGCTTCTCGACGAAGGGCCTGAGTTCCCGGGCCTTCGCCTCGGTCGTGCGAATCCGCTCATGCAGCAACAGACTGGTGGCCATATTGCGCAGAGTGGCCTTCCGATGCGAGACGGAGCGACTGAGCGCCCGCCCCTTCTTCCTATGCCTCATCGGACGCTTCGCCTTCTTCTTCGTCGACCACCCAGAGCCGACCCGTATCGTCGCGCTCGATGCTCATCCCGAACTGGAGTCCGTTGGTCGCGAGGACTTCGGCGATTTCCTCCAGCGACTTCTCCCCGAAGCTCGGCACGTTGAGTATGTCGTCCCTCTCTTGAACGACGATGTCGTACAACGTGTGGATATCGGCCTTGTCCAGGTTGTTCCGCGATCGAATCGAGATCGGCTCGAACGCATCCAGCGTCGAGTTGAGCAGATCCTGCAACTCCGCCGGCAGCGGACGCCGGTTCCCGGAGCTGTCCGGATCCGGCGCCACATCACCATTTCCGCTCCCGAACTGGAGGAGATACTGGAGATGGGCTCTCCCGATTTCCGCCGCGTACGACAGCGCGTCGCCTGGATTCACCGACCCGTCCGTCTCTACCTGGATGGTGAGGCGATCGAAGTCGGTTCGCTGGCCGACGCGCGTCTCTTCCACGAAGAAGTTGGCGCGCGCGACCGGGTTGTAGATCGAGTCGACCTGGATCAGGTCGACCGGCGCGTCGTCCGGCCGCTCGTGCTGGTCGGCCGAGACGAATCCACGACCTCGATTCACCCAGAAATCGAGGTTCATCGGTCGATTCTCCGGCAGGTCGTCCTGCAGCGTGAACAGGACCTGCTCCGGGTTCACGATCGTCACGCCACCGGCCTTCTCGATCTCGGACGCGCGGATCGTGCCCGCCTTCTGGACCGACAGACTCAGGCGCGCCTCGTCCACCTCGGGATCCAGAACGATCACGAGCTTCTTGAGGTTCTGGATCACCTGGTGCACGTCCTCCACGACGCCCGGTATGGTCTGATGCTCGTGCTGCACTCCATCCGAGCGGAACGCCCAGATGGCCGAGCCGGGAAGCGAGGAAAGAAGCACCCGACGAATCGAATTTCCGATCGTGTGCCCGAACCCACGCTCGAGCGGCTGTAGCACGTATTCCGCCCTTCGTCCGTCTTCCGAGCGTTTCCGCTCCTCGACGGTACTGGGCAGTACAAATCCTGTAAGATCTAGCATGATTCGCGTTCCGCCTCGATTACTTGCTGTAAAGCTCGACGATCAACTGCTCCTGGACCGCCAGCGGGATGTCGGCGCGAGACGGGCGTTCCAGCATGCGACCCGAGAGTTTCTCGTAGTCGACGCCCAGCCACGTCAGCGTGTCCTTGGTTTTCCGATCCGCGATCGCCTCGCGCACCACCGGCATGTCCTGCCCGGATACTGCAATGGCGACCTCGTCACCCGGAGCGACCTGGTAGCTCGGAATGTCCAGCGTAGCCCCGTTCACGAGCACGTGACGGTGCCGCACCAGCTGGCGCGCCGCCTTGCGGGACGGGGCGAACCCGAGCCGGTAGACCAGGTTGTCCAACCGTGATTCGAGCTGAATCAGGAGATTCTCGCCCGTGATTCCCTTCACGCGCGCCGCCCGATCGAACATCGTCCGGAACTGGCGTTCGCCGATCCCGTAGATCCGCTTCACCTTCTGTTTCTCGCGCAGCTGGGTCGCATACTCGGACTGTCGACGCCGGCGGCGTCCGGTCCCATGCTCGCCCGGCGGATATCCCTTGCGCTCGATCGCGCACTTCTCCGTGAAGCAGCGCTTCCCCTTGAGGAAGAGCTTGTCGCCTTCCCGGCGGCACAGCCGGCAGACGGGTCCCGTGTATCGTGCCATGAACGTCCCTTTGACTTCTCTTCCGTGTGCTTAGACGGTCGGCCGCGCGCCGACTTCGTCAGACGCGTCGCTTCTTGGGCGGACGACAGCCGTT
>JARRPA010000288.1:0-3020 GCA_037383305.1 Gemmatimonadota bacterium
CCCACGACCGAGACCGTGCGCGCGTCCGGTGCCCACACGGCGAACCAGAATCCGGCCTTCCCCGCCCGAGAGCCGGCGTGACACCCCAGCTTCTCCCAGATCCGGAAGTGGGTCCCTTCGTTGAAAAGGTGAAGATCGAGATCCGTCAGAGGCCCCCGGTCCGCGACGGGCCGCTCGTGTTCGAAACGCATCGAATCTCCTCGGGCGCGCGCGGGCGCGCCGATTGACGTTGACGCCGACCTCGGCGGTCCCTCCGTCGTACCAGCCTCCCCTCCGCCACCGGGGCGCGCTGGTCCGCTTTCGGAGTCGGCGGGACGCGCGAGACCCGCAAGCTAGCGGGAGAGCGACGGGCGTGGGAAGGCGAGCCTGTGGCGCTCCCGGATCGAGATCTCGAGCGGTGCCCCCCGCCGGTCCGCAGCGGGTCGCGCATGGCTCGGCCGCATGGTATCCTTGGCTCGGCCGCGTCTCCGGTGCGGGAGAGTATCGGCCGATCGGATATCATCTCCAGACTGCGACGGAACGGTACGCTCATGAGCACGGAAGCGGGCTCCCAGGCGGACCGCGAGACGGGCGTCGACGACGACGCCGGCCTCGCGGCTATGTCGATCGAAGAACTCACGGTCCATACGATCCGGACGCTGTCGATGGACGCGGTCCAGGCCGCCGGCTCCGGGCATCCCGGTGCTCCGATGGCGCTCGCTCCGGTCGGGTACCTGCTGACCCGCCAGCTCCGCGCCAACCCGGCGAACCCGGGCTGGCCGGACCGGGACCGCTTCGTCCTTTCGGCCGGTCACGCGTCGATGCTTCTCTACGCGATGCTCCACCTGGCCGGGTACGACCTCTCGCTGGACGAGATCCGCCACTTCCGGCAATGGGGCAGCCGGACGCCGGGGCATCCCGAGTTCGGTCACACGCCCGGCGTGGAGACGACCACCGGCCCCCTCGGTCAAGGTCTGATGACGGCGGTCGGAATGGCGCTCGCGGAGGCGCACCTGGCGGCCCGCTACAATCGTCCCGGACTTCCGGTTGTGGATCACGAGACCTGGGTGCTGGCCAGCGACGGTGACATGATGGAAGGCGCCTCCCACGAAGCCGGATCGCTCGCCGGGCACCTGAAACTCGGCAAGCTGAACGTGATTTACGACGACAACCGGATCACGATCGATGGAGCGACGCACCTTTCCTTTTCGGATGATACCGCGGCGCGCTTCGCGGCCTATGGATGGGACGTGATCGACGCCGGCGAAGCATCGGAGAATCTCCCTGCCCTGGCGGAAGCCATGGCCGCGGCACGATCGGAGACCGGCAGGCCTTCCCTTATCCTCGTCCGTTCGCATATCGGCTACGGCTCTCCGCACAAACAGGACACTTCGGCCGCCCACGGAGCGCCGCTGGGAGCGGAGGAGGTACGACTGACGAAGGAGGCCTATGGCTGGCCCCCCGACTCCAAGTTTCTCGTACCCGATCGGGTGCGCGCGCACATGGCAGAAGTCGGAGAGCGCGGGCAGCGGCTGGAGATGGAATGGAACGAGCTGATGGATCGCTATTCGATGGAGTACCCGATCTAGGCCGATGCTCTTCGGCGCGCACTCGCGGGTGAGCTTGTCGAGGGGTGGGACGAGAAGCTGCCCCGGTTCGAGGTCTCCGATGGACCGATCGCTACGCGCTCCGTGTCCGGAAAGGCGATCAACGCTCTCGCCGACACGGTGCCCGAGCTGATGGGCGGCAGTGCCGATCTGGCCGGCTCCAACAACACCCGGATCGCCGCGAGCGGGTACGTGGCGGCCGGTGACTGGGGCCAGCGCAACGTGCACTGGGGAGTCCGGGAGCACGCGATGTGCGCCGCCTGTTCGGGCATGTCGCTGCATGGCGGCATCCGTCCGTATGCCGCCACCTTCCTGGTCTTCACGGACTACGCCCGGCCCGCGATCCGGCTTGCGGCACTGATGGGTCGGCCGGTGATATACGTGATGACTCACGACTCGATCGGGCTGGGCGAAGATGGACCGACACATCAGCCGATCGAACACCTCGCCGCGCTCCGGGCGATCCCCGGCCTGCGCGTGATCCGGCCCGCGGATGCCAACGAAACGGTCGAGGCATGGCGGGTGGCCGTGTCCCGAACCGACGGCCCGACGCTGCTCGCCCTCACCCGTCAGAAGGTCCCCGTACTCGCGGCCGGGGAATCCGCCGCACGACCCGATCTGGCGCGCGGTGGCTACGTCCTGGCGGACGCCCCGGAGGGAGTGCCCGATCTGATACTCATCGCGACCGGATCCGAAGTCTCTCCGGCCCTGGAGGCACGCGAGGAGCTGACCGACAGGGGAATCCGTGCCCGTGTCGTGAGCATGCCCAGCTGGGAGCTCTTCCGGGAACAGGACGCCCACTACCGGGACGAGGTCCTTCCGCCCGAGGTCACGGCCCGGATCTCCATCGAGGCGGGAAGCACACAGGGCTGGCGGGAATGGATCGGAGACCACGGGATCGCCATCGGCATCGATCGGTTCGGCGCGAGCGCTCCGGCCGACACACTGTTCCGACAGTTCGGCTTCACCGCCTCCGCCATCGTGGAGACTTCCGTTCGACTTCTGGAGGACTGATCCGGTGCTCATCGCGATCGGGACGGATCACGCAGGCTCGAGTTACAAGGATGTTCTCGCCGGGGAACTCCGGGAGGCCGGACACGAAGTGCTGGACCTCGGAACGCACGGACCCGAATCGGTGGACTATCCCGACTTCGCTCGGGCCGTCGCGGAGACGGTGGCGCGCGGCGAGGCCGATCGGGGGATTCTGCTCTGCGGGAGCGGCGTGGGGGTGAGCATCGTGGCGAACAAGGTCCCGGGAATCCGTGCCGCAGTCTGCCACGACTGCTATTCCGCCCACCAGGGCGTGGAGCACGACGACGTCAACGTACTCTGTCTGGGTGCGCGGGTCATCGGTATCGAGCTCGCCCGCGAGATCGTCTTCCGATTCACCGCGGCACGGTTCAGCGGGGATCCCCGGCACCTGCGGCGGCTGGA
>JARRPA010000289.1:0-3001 GCA_037383305.1 Gemmatimonadota bacterium
CTCGGCCAGGTCTCCGACAGGATCCGCATCGCCTCCAGCATCGTGATCGTGCCCGTCCCGTTGTCCGTGGCTCCCGATGCCCCGTCCCAGGAGTCGAAATGTGCCGAGAGAACCACATATTCATCCGGAAGCTCCGCCCCGGGAATCACTCCGATGACGTTGGCCACGGGCACCGGATCCGTGAGCTTCGCGCGCGCGTCCGCCCGGATCCGGGGCCCCTGACCCTTCTCGGCCAGCCTCGTCACCAGTCCGTAGTCCTCGCAGGAGAGGTCGATCGCCGGGATCGACTTCGTCGCCGCGCCGAAGCGCGTGTTGAGAGCGAAGACACGACGCGTATTCCAGCCGCCGGTCCAGTCTGACCAGAGAATGCCGAGTGCGCCGGCCGCCTCGATCGCGTCCAGGAGCTCGTCCGGTTCGTAGCCGGTAGAGCGAATCCGGTCACGCCAGGCGAGGCTGGAGGAGCGCCTCTCCTCGCGCAGCGCATCCGCCATGCCGTCCACGCCGTATTCCTCGTAACTTTCCACCGGGCGACAGCTGGCCTGCGGCTCGGCCAGAGCGACGAAGTTCCCCCGCACGGAAGGGAGCCAGGCTTCCACCGCACCGCGTCCCTCGAGGGCCGGGATCACCGCAACACCGCCCTCGACGGCTCCGTTCGACCCGGGGCTCCAGGCCATCAGGGTGGCATCCAGAGTTCGAACCCGCGGCTCGACGAGGTCCACATGCGTCGTGCCGCGCTCCCCTCCCTTCCAGGTCCCGTACGGCTCGATCCGGGCCTCGATGCCCCATCCCTGCAGCATCGCTCTGGCCCATTCGTTCGCGCGATCCACCGCGGGTGTCCCGGTCAGCCGCGGACCGATCGAATCGAGCAGAGCCTGTCCGATATCCCAAACCTCGGACGACTCCATCCCTTCGGACCAGATGGCCCGTATCGTGGGATCTTCGACGGCCAGGCTCTGGCCTCGGACGGAGTGCGGACCGATGAGTACCGCAGCGGCGCCGAACAACGCCGCGAGCTTTCGGGAATGGACTCGATTCATGGCCGGATTCTCACTTCGATAGGGATCGATCAAACGGAGGTCGCGCAGTCTGGTCGGGACCTGAGAACGCCGTCAGAATAGGCATGGGCCGGGCCGCGGTCCAGTCATTCGGGACCGCGCTCCGGGCGTCGCCATTGCGCCCGAAGCCGTCATCGTGCAGGGATAGGGTCCATGAACAGAATTCAGCATGTCCCGACGGTGTTCTTCCGGCTGTGCCTGGTCACGGTCGTTCCATGGATCTCGGCCTGCGGCGTGGATTCCGATCCCCACGACGTGATCGTGCGCGGAGGCCTCGTCTACGACGGTCTCGGCGGTCCTCCGATCGTCGCCGATGTCGCGATCGACGACGATACGGTCTCCGCCATTGCCGCGCCGGGCAGCCTCGAGGGAGCGCTGGAGATCGATGCCGCGGGCCTCGCCGTGGCTCCCGGATTCGTGAACGTGCTCAGCTGGGCGAACGAGTCGCTTCTCATCGATGGGCGCGGGCAGAGCGACATCCGCCAGGGCGTGACGCTCGAGGTGATGGGAGAAGGCTGGTCCATGGGGCCCCTGAACGAGCGCATGCGCAAAGACCGGCTCGCGAGGCAGAAAGACCTGCGATACGAAATCCCCTGGACGACGTTCGGGGAGTACATGGAGCACCTCGAGGAGAAAGGTGTCTCCGTCAACGTCGCCTCGTTCGTCGGTGCGACGACGGTCCGCGTGCACGAAATCGGGTACGAGGACCGCCCGCCCACCGGCGAGGAGCTGGACCGGATGCGGGAGCTCGTGCGGCAGTCGATGCGCGAAGGCGCACTGGGGGTCGGGTCCTCGCTGATCTACGCCCCCGCCTTCTACGCGGACACCGAGGAGCTGGTCGCGCTGGCCTCCGCCGCCGGGGAATACGGCGGCATGTACATCTCGCACATCCGCAGTGAGGGCACGGGCCTGCTCACCGCGCTGGAGGAGTTGATCGAGATCGCTCGCCGCGCCGGTGTGCCGGCCCAGGTCTACCACCTGAAGGCCGCAGGCCGGGACAACTGGCCGAAGCTCGACTCGGCGATCGCACGGATCGAGGCGGCCCGGGCCGAAGGACTGGAGATCACTGCCGACATGTACACGTACACGGCCGGCGCCACGGGACTGGACGCTTCCATGCCCCCCTGGGTGCAGGAGGGAGGATACGACGCCTGGGCCGAGCGGCTCGCGGATCCCGAGATCCGGACCCGCGTCGCGCGGGAGATGCGGACCCCGACCGATTCCTGGGAGAATTTCTTCGTCGCCTCGGGTTCTCCGGACAGGATCCTGCTCGTGGGCTTCAGCGCCGATTCGCTGAAGCCGCTGACCGGCCGGACCCTCGCCGAAATAGCCGAGATGCGCGGCACGACCCCGGCCGAGACCGCCATGGACCTGGTGATCCAGAACGGAGCGGACGTCGGAACCGTCTATTTCCTCATGTCGGAGGAGAACGTCCGCAAGAAGGTGGCGCTTCCCTGGGTCGCCTTCGACTCCGACGAGGCGGCGCTGGCTCCGGAAGGCGTGTTTCTCGAGTCGAATCCGCATCCGCGGGCGTACGGCAGCTTCGCACGCCTCCTGGGCCGGTATGTCCGGGACGAGGGTGTGATCCCCCTGGAGGAGGCCATCCGGCGACTGACATCGTTTCCCGCCGAGACGTTCGGGATCGAGCGCAGGGGAGTGCTCGCGCCCGGCGCGTATGCCGACGTCGTGGTGTTCGATCCCGAGACGATCGAAGACCGGGCGACCTTCGCGGAGCCGCATCAGTATGCCGTCGGCGTGCGTCACGTATTCGTGAATGGCGTCCACACGCTCGCGGATGGCGGGCACACGGGCGCCACCGCCGGGCGATTCGTGCGCGGTCCCGGCTGGAGCGGCCGTTGAGCGACCTGCCGGCGGTTCGCCTCTTCGGCCCGGCACTCAGCGACACGGAGAGGTTCGCACTCGAACGGGACCGTGAGGACCCGCTG
>JARRPA010000290.1:0-2995 GCA_037383305.1 Gemmatimonadota bacterium
CCGGCGGAAGCGGGCCACGGCCAGCGCCATGAAGCCTCCGGCCATGCCCGCGAGCGCGAGATATGGAACCCAGAGCTCCCGGAGTCCGGTTCCCTTGAGAAATACCGAGCGCACGATTTCGAGGAACCAACGCACCGGGTTCGCCAGCGTAAGCCACTGGAAGACCTCCGGCATGCTTCGGATCGGAAAGAAGAATCCCGACAGGATGACGGAGGGGAGGATGAACAGAAAGATCGTCATGATGGCTTCCTGCTGCGTGCGGGATATCGTGGACACGAGCAGTCCGATCGAGTGCCCCGCGGTGATGAACAGGAGGGCCGCCAGCAGCAGGGCGAGGGGCGAACCTCGAAAGGGGATGGAGAACCACAGTGTGCCCACGGTCGCGATCACGACGAGGTCGATCAGGGCCACCAGCAGCACGGGAACGGTCTTTCCGAGCATCAGTTCCGCGGAGCTGATCGGACTCACGAGCAACTGGTCCAGGGTTCCGGTCTCGCGCTCCCTCACCACGCTGAGCGCCGTGAGAAGGAGACAGATGATCAGGAGCAGGATCCCGATCACCGCGGGCACGTTGTACACCCGGCTCTCGAGCTCGGGGTTGTACCACGCCCTCGCCCGCAGGTCCATCGGCGGGCCCGCGGCCGGCTCGCCGAACGCGTCGCGCGCGACGGTCGCACCGTGCCGGGAGAGGATGAGCGTCGCGTAGCCCTGGGCGATCGTCGCCTCGTTCGAATCCGACCCGTCCAGAAGCAGCTGGACCGTCGCGTGGCCGGCGGCCAGGTCGGCTGCGAACCCCGCCGGGATCTCGAGTCCCACCGTCGCCGATCCGCGGTCCAGAGCGTCCACGAGATCGGCCGGCGACGTGGACCGCGCCACGATGTCGAAGTATCCGGACGCGGTCAGCGCATCCTCCACGGCCCGGGAGGACTCGGTGCGGTCGTGATCCACGACGAAGGTCCTCACGTGACGGACGTCCGTGCTCACGGCGTAGCCGAACAGGACAAGCTGCACGAGAGGCGCTACGAACAGGATCGGGCGTGACCGCGGATCCCGGAGAAGCTGTCTGAGTTCCTTCCGCACCATCTGGGCGAGCCGGAACCACGAGAAGCCGCTCATGCGATCTCCTTGCGGAACACCCGGATCGCGAGTCCGAGCCCGGCGACGGAGTAGACGGCGAGCCCCGCGACGTCCGGCCACAACACCTCCAGGCCTACCCCCTTCAGGAAGATCCCGCGGGTGATCGCGACGAAGTAACGGGCCGGAACGATGTAGGAAACGACCTGGAGGACATGAGGCATGTTGGCGATCGCGAAGATGAACCCCGACAGCAGGAGGGCCGGCAGGTAGGTCGACATGAGCGACGCCTGGCTCGCCAGCAGCTGGGATCGGAGCAGAGCGGAGAGGAAGATGCCGAATCCGAGCGCACCGATCAGGAACAGGGTCGACGTTCCGAAAAGCAGGAACAGGTCACCCCGCAGCGGCACGTCGAACAGGAATACGGCGGCCACGCACGTGATCGTGAGGTCGATCAGTCCGATTCCGAGATAGGGAAGCAGCTTGCCGACAATCACCTCGATCCTTGTGACCGGTGTCGCCACCAGCTGCTCCATCGTCCCTCGCTCCCACTCGCGGGCCACGGTGAGAGATGTCAGCATCGCGGCGATGATCGACATGATGACGGCGATCAGTCCCGGAACGATGGTGATGCGACTCTCCAGCGCCTCGTTGTACCAGACACGGCTGCGGATCTCGATCCCCCGTGCCCCTTCCCCGGCGGCGCCGAAATCCGCGACGATCGCTCCGGCGTAATTCAGCGCGATCGACGCCGTGTTGGCATCGCTGCCGTCGAGATTGAGCTGCACGCGGGCAGGTCGACCGGCGGCCAGGTCCTCCGCGAACTCCGGACCGATCGAGAGAACGGCCGTGACCCGATTTCGCTGGATCGCGTCCTCGGCCTCCTCCGGACCGGCCGGCCGGCCGGAGATCACGAAATATCCCGACCGGGCGAACGCGTCGACGAGCCGGCGGCTGTCCGCACTTTGCGAGCGATCCACCACGGCGAGGCGAATGTTGCGCACATCGAGGGTGATCGCATATCCGAACAGGATCAGCATCAGGATCGGGAGCAGGAAGGCGAGCGCGAGGCTGCGCGGATCTCGTCGCAGCTGGATCGCCTCCTTGCGCGCCATGGCCCGCAGGCGGCGGATCGTCTGGCTCATTCCGCCACCGTGCCGCCCTCGCGGCGTACCATGGAGACGAACACGTCTTCGAGCGATGGCTGGATCCGCTCGATGCTCTCCAGTGACAGGCCGGCCGCGTCGAGGCGTCGAGTGATCGCGGCACGGGCCCGGTTCTCGTCTTCGGCCGCGACGTGGAGCCGGCGCCCGAACATCGCCGCCTCGATCACGGCGTCGGCGCCCGCGAGTGCCTCCACCGCGCGCGCCGCTTCGTCCGTCCGGACTTCGAGGATCGGCTCGGCGAGCGACGAACGGAGAGACGCGGGCCGGTCCAGAGCGATCAGGCGACCCCGATTCATGAGAGCGACCCGTCCGCAGTACTCGGCCTCTTCCATGTAATGGGTGCTGACGAGAATCGTCGTACCCGACTCGGCCATCTCATAGATCAGGTCCCAGAAGGTCCGCCGTGCCGCCGGATCGACCCCCGAAGTCGGCTCGTCGAGAAACAGCACCGCCGGCTCGTGCAGCACCGCGCACCCGAGGGCCAGTCGCTGTTTCCATCCCAGCGGCAGCTGGCCGGTGCGCCGGGGTGCCAGCACGTAGGTCCAGGTGACCCTGGCAGTGGTATTCCCGTTAATGGACTTGATGTTGTAGCTCTGACGCCGGTTGACGATGTCAAAGTCCTGAGTCAGGTTGCCCAGATCGGGTTTCGGCAGCTGCAGGCTGTTCAGGTTCCAGAGATTATTGAAGCTCAGGTTCAGCTTGACATCGCCCACCACTCGCAACTGAAGGGTTTCATCTTCATGGAGCTGCTTACG
>JARRPA010000291.1:0-4582 GCA_037383305.1 Gemmatimonadota bacterium
TGCAGGCGAAATGGGAGCGGGAAGGGCGGCTCGATAGGGAGATGAAGGAGCTCGACGCGTGGTTCGAGCGCACCGGCTACCCACGGGCGCCCCGCTACTATCTGATCAAGTGGATTTCCGACTGGGTGCGGGAGTTCGGCTTCGACGGATATCGGGTCGACACGGCGAGGAACTTCGACGAGGAGGCCGCGCTCGAGCTCAAGCGCGAGGGCGAAGTGGCTTTCGCGGAGTGGAAACGGGCCCACCCGGAAAAAGTCATCGACGATCTTCCCTTTCACATGTTCGGGGAGGTCTACGGCTACAACGCCGAGGGCGGCCGGGAGTTCGACTTCGGGGACCGTACCGTGGACTATTTCGACTACGGCTACGACGGTCTGATCAACTTCGGGCTCAAGGACCGGGACGGGCGGAGCACCGAGGAGCTCTTCGAACGGTACTCGGCGTCGCTGTCGACGGGCGCCCTGGAGGGTGTCGCCATCCTCAGCTACCTGAGCTCTCACGACGACAGCTCGCCCTGGGATCCCGATCGGGAGGAACCGTTCGCGGCCGCCGTCCGGCTGCTGCTCGCTCCGGGCGGGGCGCAGATCTATTACGGCGACGAGCTGAGTCGGCCGCTCCGTGTCGCGGGGGCGGAAGGAGACGCGAACCTGCGCTCGTTCATGAACTGGGAGGACCTCGGCCCCGGAACGGACACCGGGGCGATCCTGGCGCACTGGCGGAAGCTGGCTCGATTCCGGGCCGATCACCCGGCGGTGGGCGCCGGTGCGCACGCGCGACTGAGCCGCAAGCCCTGGATCTTCAGCCGCACGCTCGAGCGGAACGGCTCGGAAGACCGGGTGCTGGTCGCGGTCGGTCTCGACCCCGGCCGGGTGTCCGTGCCCGTATTCGATCTCTTTCCCGACGGGGCCGAACTGAAGGACGGATACTCCGGCGAGCGAGCGCTCGTGGCGGACGGGGCAGTGACCCTGGAGACGGAATCCGGGATCCTGCTGTTGAGCCTGATGGAGACGGGGAAACCGTGATGCGCTCTCGCGCTGCGGTCCTTCTGGCGGCACCATTCGCGCTTGCACTCCTTGCTGCCCCGGCGGCTCACGCGCAGGAGGAACAACTGGAGATTCGATTCCGGGCCGGTATCCACGGTCCCACCGAGATTCGATTCAGCCTCGAAGGCGCGGCCCTTCCCGAAGAGGTCGCCGCCTACCGGCTTACGGATGGACGGGGGCGCGAGATCGCCATCGCCGGCTTGCAGATCGATTCGGTCGAGGAGTCCGTCGTCGTGCCGGGGATCGAGCTCGATCCGCTGCGGGTCCACTACCTCGAAATTCCGGAGCTCGAGCTGCGCGCTCTCGTCCGCCGGGACCCGCTGTTTCGCAGGATGTACTCCTCGAAGCCACTCGGCGCCGCCGTCGCCGGAGATGGGCGGGAGACGAGCTTCCGGCTGTTCTCTCCCAGGGCCGAGGCGATACGACTGTACCTGTACGCGGATCGGCACGACGCAGTGGATTCGGCCCTTCAGATCATCGAGATGTCGCGCGACGCCGATGGAGTCTGGGAGGCGATCGTCCCGGGCGACCTTCACGGCACCTGGTACGACTTCACGGTTCACGGTCCGGACGATCCGGGCGACTGGTTCTTCGAGACCCACCCCGTCCACATCTCCGATCCGTATTCGCTGGTCAACGACGACGCCATGGGCCGATCGAGGGTATGGCGCGACGGCCCTCCGCCACCTCCGGTCGAAGGGGGGCGGCCCTCCATGGAAGATGTGGTCGCCTACGAGGTGCACGTACAGGACTTCACCGACCTGCTGCCTCTGCCCGACTCGGAGACGGGCACGCTGCCGGGCTTCACCCGCACCGGGCTCGTGAACGCGCACGGGGAGCCGATCGGCTTCGACTACCTGGTGGACCTCGGAATCAATGTCGTGCACCTGATGCCGGTGCAGGAATACCTGCATTACCCGGACGACGAGTGGCAGGCGGTGTTCGCCGACGATCCCTTCGCGAAGCGGATGGCGATCGACCGCGAGAACTACCAGTGGGGCTACCGCACCACCCATGCTTTCGCCGTGGAGAGCCGGTTCCGTTCCCGCGACGCCGATCCGGGCGCCGAGCGCGACCAGTTCCGTCGGCTGGTGAAGGCGTTCCACGAGCGGGGAATCTCGGTCATCATCGACGTGGTGCCCAATCACACGGGCGAAAACATGGACGGTCGGCACCTCCTGCTGAACTTCAACGTCCTCGACCTTCCGTACTACTTCCGCACCGACGAGGAGCTCTCCCACATCGGCCCGTTCGGCAACGAGATCAAGTCGGAGGATCGCCCGATGGTCCGGCGCTGGATCCTCGACCAGTTGCGACACTGGGTCGAATCGCTCGGCGTGGACGGGTTCCGGATCGATCTCGCCGGACAGATCGACAGGCAGACGCTGATCGCCGCGCGCGAATCGCTGCCCGAGGACCTGATCATCTATGGGGAGCCCTGGATCGCGCCGACCGACCCCGATGTACGGGCGAACCCGGAATGGTCGTGGTACAAGGACGACGCTCCGATCACGTTCTTCCAGGACGACGCGAGAAACGCCTTCAAGGGCAGTCCGTTCGACGTCGCCGACCGCGGGTGGGCCGGCGGCAACGGTTACTCCCGTGACGGGGCCATGCAGGCCCTCGAGAACAGCTACGACGAGGAGCCGTCGAGCACGGACGGGATCTCCTACCTGGACATCCACGACAACTGGACGCTCGCCGACCGGTACGCGACGAACGACGACTACAACGGCCTGCTCGGGGTGGACCTCGCTGCGGTGCGAATCGCCGCCGGGCTCCTGTTGACCTCGGCGGGACCGATCGTGATCAACGGCGGCACCGAGATGCTGCGTTCGAAGGGGCTGGCCCCGCACGAAGAGTTCGTCGTGGAAGTGGCGGGCGGGCCGATCCAGTTCAAGGGCCGGGATGACACGTACAATCTTCGAGCGCCGAACCGCTTTCTCTGGGGCACTACCGCTGGATCGCTCCCGAGGAGGGTCGGCTGCTGGGCTACGTGGTCGGGGAGCGGGTGCTGGTGCTCGCGAACAGCGGCGAGGAGGCCGGCGAATTTGAGTTCGAGCTTCCCGACGGCGAGTGGCGCCAGGTCAGCGACGGCGAACAGGTGAACCCCGGCGGCCTGGACGGCGGCCGGGCCTCGCTATCCGCAGGAGAGCACCGGGTCACGGTTCCGGCCGGTGCGTTCCTCATCTGGGTTCGGAATTGAGATCGGGATCGAAAGGCGTATGGACATGCTGAGCCGGAAGTCGGTTGCGACGGCGGACATGGTCGGGCGGGCCGCAGTCTTCCTCTGTGCGTGGCTGCTGGTCGCTGCCGGTGGGGCCGCCGGCCAGGAGTCGCACCGGCTGACTTCCCCGGACGGGAAGAACGTCGTGACCGTGACGGCAGCGGATGGCGCCCTCGTGTACTCGGTCGACCGGGAAGGGCGGAAACTGATTCTTCCCTCTCGCCTGGGCTTCGAGTTCCGGGGCGCCCCACCGCTGGGTTCGGCCGTAGCGATCACCGGCGTGAGCCGCGAGTCGGTGGACGAGGCGTGGGAGCAGCCCTGGGGCGAGGTGCGGTATGTCCGCGACCATCACGAAGAGCTCCGGGTGTCGGCCGAGGAAACGGCGGACCCGGGGCGGAGATTCGACGTCGTGTTCCGGGCGTTCGACGATGGTGTCGCGTTCCGATACGAACTGCCGGAACAACCGAATCTGGTCGAGTTCGAGATCATGGACGAACGGACGGAGTTTCAGTTCGCCGGGGACCCCAAGGCATGGTGGATCCCAGCCAGAGATCCGACGCACCGGTACGAGCTCCTGTACCGTCAGTCGCCGTTGAGCACGCTTCCGGAAGTCCACACGCCGCTCACGCTCGTCACGCTCGAAGGGCTGCACGTGGTGATCCACGAGGCGAATCTCGTGGACTATGCTGGCATGAACCTCACCGCGTCGATGGGGCGGCGGCTCTCGGTGACGCTGCCCGCGTGGGCCGATGGGGTGAAGGTCCGGGGCGTAACCCCGTTCGTGACGCCCTGGCGCACGATCCAGATCGCCGAGAGCGCTTCCGATCTGCAGCCCTCGCTGCTCGGGCTGAATCTGAATCCGCCCCGCGTCCTGGAAGACGTGAGCTGGGTCGAGCCGATGAAGTACGTCGGGATCTGGTGGAGCCTCCACATCAAGAAGGAGACCTGGGGCTCGGGAGCGAGCCACGGCGCCACGACCGAGAATACCCGCCGATACATCGACTTCGCGGCCGACAACGGCTTCGGCGGCGTGCTGGTCGAGGGCTGGAACCTCGGGTGGGATGGAGACTGGATGGCGAACGCGGATCTGTTCTCGTTCACCGAGCCGTACCCGGACTACGACCTCGAGAGCCTCGCTGCCTACGCGAACGCGCGCGGCGTCACGCTGATCGGACACAACGAGACTTCGATGGGGGTCGAGAACTACGAGCGACAGATCGAGGAGGCGTTCGCGCTCTACGAGCGGCTCGGGATCCACGCCCTGAAGACGGGCTACGTGGGGGATGAGACCGCCGAGGGACACGCGCACCAC
>JARRPA010000292.1:0-2984 GCA_037383305.1 Gemmatimonadota bacterium
CCGCCCCGAGGTTCTGTCCTCGGAACATGGAGAAGAGGATTGCGCCGGCCAGGACCAGGTTCAGACCGACGCCGATCGTATCGGCCCGACTCCAGCGGTCTCGACCCGGGCGGCCGTGGTTCCATGCCAGGATCGCCACGGCCGGAAGCAGAAGCAGCCAGGACGCGACGACGAAGTCCGTCACGTGGGCCGAAAGGACGTACCGGTTGACGGCCCAGTCGGTGAACTCGAGGAGGACCCATCCGCCGGCAAGATAGGCGCCGACGATCTGCGGCACGCGTCGATGGAGCAGTTCCCGTCCGAATGCGGCCATGATCTCTTCCCCGTATCCCGGCCCACCGCGGCCTCACGTTCGCCCTTCGCGCGGCGGTTCCACTTGACGCCGCGTCCATGCCCTGTCCGATTCTACGCGTCCGAGGCGGAAAAGGGTTCGCGCACGCGCCCGGGACCCGGCGCGTCGAAGGGGGCGGACCCGACTTCGTCCCCGATCGGCCCATCGACGGACGCGAGGAGAGAATGCTGGACCGCAATACGATCGTGCAGCAGTTGATCGGGAACGCGGCGCTCACGATCGCATTCGTGCTGATCGCCTGGGCGCTGGCGCGCGAAGCGGCGCAGTGGTTGATCAGGAGCATCGTCATGTTCAGCGTCGTCGTGAGCGTAGCCATCCTCGTCGGGTTCCTCGACAACACGGCGGTGAGCGGTCTGCTGTACTGGGTGGGCTCGTGGATCACCAGCGGCATCGCCGCGGTCGCCGGTTGGCTGGTCGAGACCTGGGGGGAGCTGGCAGGCGCCGGCGACTCGGCTGCCTGAGCAAGCGGGGCGGCAGCAGCCCGGGAGCCGCCAGGAGCCCCGGGCTGCGCGCGCCGCCGCCGCCGTCCGACGTCAGTCGCGGACGGGAATCCGCAGCACCTGCCCCGGATAGATCTTGTCCGGGTCCTTCAACATCGGCTGGTTGGCCTCGAAGATGGCGGTGTACTGCATCGGATCGCCGTATTGCTCCTTCGCGATCCTGGAGAGCGAGTCACCGGGCTGGACCGTGTACATGACCGCCTCGGGAGCGGGCTCCTTGACGATCAGCCGGCTGTCCACCTGCTCGACGCCCTTCGTGTTGCCCACCGCCAGCACGACCTTCTCGGCCTCCGACTGGCTCGGAACCGTTCCGTTCACCGTCGCGATGCCATCGGAGTACGAGACCCTCAGATCCTCCACCTCGAGACCCAGCCCGATCACGGTCCGCGCGATCGCGTTCCCCTGCATCTGGTTCTGCAACTCGACATCGACGTCCTCACCCGCGTCTACCTCCACCTCTTCTCCCGAGTCCTTCCAGAAATCGAAAAGTCCCATTTCGATCCGTCCCTTTCGGTTCGTGTTTCGCCTCTTCGTAGTCCTGACTGCCGGTGCGACCGGGCCGTTCGGGACGGTCAGTCGCGCTTGAACATCCGAGCGACGATTCCGGCTCCGACGACCGCCGCACCCATCTTCGCGACGTCGTCCAGCACGCCGCCATCGTCATCCCGGTCGAACACGCCGAGAAGACCATCCAGTTCCTTCGACTCCTCGCGAATCTGCCGTTCCTCGCGCCGAAGAAGGTCGGCGACGCCGGCCGAATCCAGCTTCTTCTCACGCTTGTGCCTGCGGAGCGTTCCCAGCACAACCGGCGTCAAGGCCAGGAAGAGGTTTCCGCTCTCCTTTCGACCCAGACCGAAAGCGGCCGAGAGCCCCGCTTCGATCGGCCCCTTCCGACCCCCGAACATCCGGTTGACCAGCATCCCACCGGCGGCCAGCGCCAGCGGACTCGTCAACAGTGAGGCCATGTTGCCGAAGAAGCCCTTCTCTTCCTCCTCCTCTTCCTCCTCGAGAGCGTCGAAGAGGGCGAGAGCTCCTTCGTCGGAGCTCGACGCGAGCCGTGAGAGCCCGCCGATCATCAGGGGAACCGCCGTTCCGATCGCCCCCGCCGCCGTCTCCTCGTCGGTACCGAGCTCTTTCGCGATGTCTCCGACCTGACCCGCCACCTCGCCCATGATCGATCTGTAGAGTTCCGACATCTGTCCCCCCGATTTGACGTTGTCGCGTGCCGTTGGCCGCCCGGCGACGCCATGTCTCTGTACGTTATGTTCAGTCTGAAAGCGCTTCGGTCCGTCCGCCATTGGACGAAGGTCCTACTGAGCGCCCCCGATTCGGGATTCTTCGCGAACGGCCCTGAATTCAGATCCTTCTACCCACGCGGGCCAGTCGTCCGAATCCGCGAGTGCCAGCCCCACGTCGAACATCAGCCGCAGGTCCTCGACGGCGCCTTCCAGATTCCATGCCGGATCCCATTCGTCGCCCGGCTTGTGGTAGCGCTCGGCCGTGTACTGCTCGTGTCGGGCCCGCGCCCAGTCCTCGCCATAGCGCAGGTCCTCGAGTCCGGCTCCGAGATAGATCGCGGGCACGCCGCGCTTGGCGAATTCGAAGTGATCGCTTCGGAAGAAGTACCCCTTCTCGGGCTCCGCATCGGGTCGGATCGTTCGACCCCGCCTCGCCGCTGCACCGGCGAGAACGGTATCGAGCTCTGATGTGCCATGGCCGACGACCAGGACATCGCGAGTCGGCCCATAGATATTCAGACCGTCCACATTGATGGCGGCGACCGCGTCTCCCAGAGGCCACATCGGATCTGCTGCGTAGTGCCGGGATCCCAGCAGTCCCTGTTCCTCCGCGGTGAGCGCCAGGAATACGACCGATCGATCGGGCGCCTCCGGCAGCGACTGGAACGCCTCGGCCAGTTCGAGCATTCCGGAGATCCCCGACGCGTTGTCGAGCGCCCCGTTGTAGATCGTGTCGCCTTCGAGACCCGGATCGATCCCGAGATGATCCCAGTGACCCATGTAGATGACGTGATCTTCCGGGCGCGCCCGTCCCCGGATGCGCCCGACGACGTTGTGCGACACGGAACGCTTCACCTCGTTGCGAAGAGAGAGGGAGAGGCCCTGCTCGAGAAC
>JARRPA010000293.1:0-6519 GCA_037383305.1 Gemmatimonadota bacterium
TCTCTTCGCCCCCCATCACACCGGCCAGCGCGATCGGACGAGCTTCGTCTGCGATCACCGTCGATGCCGCGGTCAGGGCGTGATCTTCGCCATCCAGCGTGCGGATCGTCTCCCCGTCCCTGGCCGCTCGAACCCGGATTTCGCGACCTCCGATCTTCTCGTGATCGAAGGCGTGGAGCGGCTGGTTCGACTCGAGAAGAATGTAATTCGTGGCGTCGACCACGTTGTTGATCGGCCGGGCCCCGGCGCCTCTCAGTCGGGCCTGCAGCCAGGCCGGCGACGCCCCGACCCGGACGCCCCGAACGATCGCGCCGAGGTAGCGGGAACAACGTTCCGGATCCTCGATCCTGATCTCGACGCCGCCGGCGCTCGCCTTCCGGTCGCCATCCGCCCACCGGGGCTCCCACGGGGGACCAGGGAATACGGGGAGGACCACGCCGGGACCGTCCCGGGGAGCGAGCTCGCGCGCGACCCCGACATGACAGGCGAGATCGATCCGGTTCGGCGTCAGGTCGAGCTCGAGACGCGCGTCGGGAAGCCCCTGAGCATCTGCGAAGCTCGTGCCGGGTTCGAATTCGCCCGAGAGCTTCAGGATGCCGCCGGCGTCCCGGCCCAGCCCCAGCTCCTTCTCGGAACAGAGCATTCCGTGGCTCATCTCCCCCCGGATCTTCCGGGACTCGATCCGGAAGCCACCGGGAAGTTCGCGCCCCGGTGCCACGTAGGGGTAGAACGCGCCCTCTTCGACATTCGGGGCGCCGCACACCACGTCGATCAACTCCCCGGTCCCCGCATCCACACGACACAGGGTGAGGCGATCGGCATTGGGGTGAGACCGGGCCTCCGCGACGCGGGCGACGACGATTCCCGACAGCTCGTCTCCGACCGGGACGACGCGGTCGACCGGAATGGCCCCGAGGCTGATCCGATCGGCGAGCTCCTGCGCGGTGCCCTCCAGGCCCGGCACGAGCGCCCTCAGCCAGTTGACCGAGATATCCATCAGACGAACTGCTCGAGGAACGAAGCGTCGCCCTCGTAAAGCAGCCGGATGTCGGGGATCCTGTATCTCAGCATCGCGATGCGTGCCGGACCCATCCCGAACGCGTATCCCGTGTATTTCTCCGGGTCGTATCCGACGGCTTCGAATACGGCCGGGTTGACCATTCCGCTCCCCATGATCTCCACCCAGCCGGTGCCCTTGCAGGTCGGACAGCCGGAACCGTCGCAGAGGAAGCAGGTCACGTCGACTTCGGCCGAAGGCTCGGTGAAGGGAAAGTAGGACGGCCGGAACCGGGTGCTCGTTCCGGTTCCGAAGAACCGGTGAACGAAGAGAGTCCTTCGATCTGCTCGAACGCCGGCGCATGAGAAGCGTCCCAGGGATCGCGACGGAACACCATCCCCGGCGCCAGCACCCGGACCGGAGGTTCGTGTGCCAGCATGACGCGCGCCTGGACGGGTGAGGTGTGAGTGCGCAGCAGCACGCCCCGGTCCAGGTAGAAGGTGTCGTGCATGTCGGCCGCCGGGTGGTCCAGCGGAATGTTGAGGGCGGTGAAGTTGTGCCAGTCGGACTCGACTTCGGGGCCCGTGGCGACCGTGAAACCGATCTCACGGAAGATCTCGCAGACCTCATCGATCACCCGGGTGACGGGATGGACGCCGCCCGGCCAGGACCCGCGACCCGGGAGCGTGAGATCGACGGCCTGCACCGCCTCTCCCGATTCGGCCGCGGCGACCTCCGCGAGCCGTGCCTCGAAGAGCGTCTCGAGTTCCTTCTTGATCCGGTTGCCCGCCTGTCCCGTCGCCGGCTTCTCTTCCGCCGGCAACGTCCTCAACTCCGACATCGCCTCGGAGACGAGACCGCTCCTGCCGAGAAATTCGACCCGCGCGGCTTCCAGGGCCTCACGGTCACCGGCGGACTCCAGGGCCTTGACGCCGCGGCGCCCGATCTCCTCGAGGCGTTGCCGCAGGGCCGGTCCTTCGTGCGCCATTCGCCCTCAGGCTCGATTCAGTTTCCGTGCTCCCGGGCGAGCCGGGCCAGTTCCTCGAACGCCTCCGGCTCACGGATGGCCAGGTCCGCGAGAACCTTCCGATTCAACTCCACCCCTGCCTTCCGCAGGCCGCTGATGAAGCGGGAGTAGGACAGGTCGTGCTGCCTGGCGCCGGCATTGATCCGAGCGATCCACAGCCGACGGAAGTCGCGCTTCTTGCGCCGGCGATCCCGGTAGGAGTACGCCCAGCCTCGCTCCACGGCGTTCTTCGCGGTCCGGTACAGCTTCGAGCGCGCGCCGAACTGGCCGCGCGCCTCCTTCAGAATCTTCTTCTTGCGCTTGTTTCGAGCGACGCTGCTCGTTGCTCGCGGCATCCTTGGTCTCTCTTTCCCGTCGCGCACCGGCGAACGGAGGTCTCACTCCGTGCCGGCGTGCGTCACGTTCCCGGCCGGCGCCCCGATCGGAGTCGGCCAGCCTCGATGATTCCGGCGGTCAGCCGCCGCCCAGAAGTCGCTTCACCCGCTTGACGTCGGCCTTCGAAACCAGCGTGGACTTCCGCAGGTTTCTCTTCCGCTTCGGGCTCTTTTTCGTGAGGATGTGGCTGCGATAGGCCTTGTTCCTCTTGTATCGGCCACCCCCCGTCTTGCTGAATCGCTTCGCCGCGGAGCGGTTCGTCTTCTGCTTCGGCATGCCTGAGTCCTCTCGATTTACGTACTTCGGGGAGCCATCAGCATCGTCATCTGGCGGCCCTCCATTCTCATGTCCGATTCGACCATGGCCATCTCGCCGAGTTCCTCCTTCACCCGGGCGAGCACCCGCTCACCCAGCTCCGGGTGGGTCATCTCCCGCCCCCGGAAGCGCAGGGTGAACTTGACCTTGTCACCATCCTCCAGGAATCGCCGTGCGTGGCGGAGCTTGAAGCCGAAATCGTGCTCCTCGATCTTCGGCCGCATCTTGATCTCCTTCACGGTGATCGTATGCTGCCGCTTCTTGGCCTCACGCGCCTTTCGCGCCGCCTCGTACTTGTACTTCCCGTAATCCATGATCCGGCAGACCGGAGGGCGCGAGTTCGGGGCGACCTCCACGAGATCCAGCCCCCTCTCGTCGGCCATCGATCTTGCCTCGTCCGTCGGCACGATCCCGACCTGTTCGCCTTCTTCGTCAATCAGCCGAACAGGGCTGATCCGGATCCTCTCGTTTACGCGCAGGTCTTCCTGGCTCACATCACCTCTTCCAGGACCGTTCCGATCGGCCGCGGGTCGGCACGGTCCTACGCCGATTCGCGACGAGAAAAAACCCGGTTCGGCGAAGCCGACCGGGCGAGATGCGTCGGGGACGTCCGCGATGCGGACGCCGCGCGTCACCTTCTCGTAAACCCGGCGGCAGTACCCCCTCGCCCGAGCGGGACGCCGAAAGGTGGGAGGCGCATGACCTCCGCTTTCCTGTTGACGGGCGCGAACATAGGAGCAGCGGACGCAAGTGTCAACGAAGGTGGGTCTCATCGCCGCCGCGGGCCCACACCCTCGCGGATCGCGAGAACTCGGGTCGGATGACTTTCGATTTCACGACCCCGATTCTGCTCGAGGGACCGTAGCATTGGGTGCATCTTATTTCAGGACATGGCGTTAGGGATCTCTGCCCGTCGGCTGGCGACACGCGCCTGATCCTTGCACTGGATCCTCGGCCGGCGGGCACGGTTCGGACTGGCCCTGTTCGCAGCCGCGGCCATCGGCCTTCCGTCGCAGCTCGATGCACAGACCACGCTCGGCGTCAAGGGAGGCATCGGGATCACCGACCTTTCCGTCGAGAACTCGGAGGGAATCAGCAGTCGAACTTCCTTTACGGGCGGCGGCTTCGCCCAGTTCATGCTCGGTGAGCAGTTCTTCGTCCAGCCCGAAGTCCTGTACGCTCCAAAGGGCGCTAAGTACAGCGACCTCAGCGTCGAAGGCACCTACGAACTCGACTACGTGGAAATCCCGGTGCTGTTTGGAGCGCAATTCGGCGTCGGCCAGGGGTTGACCCCGCGCATTTTCGCGGGCCCTGCCGTTTCGTTCGAGGTGGGCTGCAGCGTGTCGGGGGAAGCCGAGGGCGTTTCTGCGTCGGTTGACTGCGGCGACTTCGGACTCGAGACGAAGTCGGTGGACTTCGGCGTCGTATTCGGTGCGGGGCTCGGAATTCCTGTCGGCGACTTCGATATCATCATCGATGGCCGGTACGATCTCGGACTCACCAACATCGATGACACCGATTACGAGTTCGAAAGCGATTCATCCGCGAAGAACAGGGCCTGGCAGTTCATGGCCGGCGTCGGATTCCCCGTCGGCGGCTGAACGAGGTCCCTGCGTCGCTGGCGGCTCGTCCGCCGGTTCGACGACTTCGACCTCTGTGCACGGAACGGGACGTCCGCTGAATGCGGGCGTCCCGTTCCGTTTTTCGTCCCTGCAAGCCGGACCCTCCCCATGTAGGTTTCGGTCGTCTACGCGGGCAGATGGCTCCGCGGGGCAGGGAGAGATCTGCCGGTTCGGCACGTGACTCTGGGGATCCCGATATGACGAGCGGCGCGCATTTTCGAGCGCCATTGAGCTCGAAGCTCAAACTTCTGACCGCCATCTTCGTCGGCACGATGGCAGTCGTCGGGTTCCTGGTGCCCTCCCCCGCGAATCTTCTCGTTGTCGTGATCTTCGGTATCACGGCGGCGTTCGCGGTGCGAGGTTACACGGTCCGCCCGGGGCTGCTCATGATTCACAGACTCGGCTGGGCCACGAAGATCCCCCTCCGAGGGCTCATCTCCGCCGAGGCCGAGCCGAATGCCACGGTCGGATCGATCCGTGTGTTCGGCGTCGGTGGAGCTTTCGCGTTCGCCGGCAGATTCCGGAATTCGACGCTCGGCAGCTATCGCGCCTATGTAACAGATTCCGATCTCTGCGTCGTTCTGAACTTCGATTCCGAAACGGTCGTCGTCACGCCGGACTCACCGGTCCGCTTCGTCGAGGCCGTGCGATGGGCCGCGCGCAGCTCGACCTGACGGCCGGAGGCTGCCTCCTGTTGAACCATTGATCTGGACATGCAGATGACCGCGAACGTAAGCCCTCGACCTGCCCGAAGCGCCCTCGTCTGCCTGGCATGCGCCGCGATCGGGGCGCTGCCTGCCGCCGCGCAGGAGGCCCCTTCGGCGCCACCGGCAGATCTCGACGAATTCGTCGCGGAGGTGATGACCTCGTTCGACGTGCCCGGGCTGGCTCTCGCGATCGTACGGGACGGCCGGGTCGTCGTCGCCCGTGGCTACGGGGTCCGGCATCTCGATCGTCCGGACCCCGTGGATGAGCACACCCGGTTCGGAATCGCCTCGAACACGAAGGCGTTTACGGCCACCGCCCTGGCGCTGCTGGTCGAGGAAGGGCGGCTGGAATGGGACGCTCCGGTGATCCGCTACCTTCCCTGGTTTCAGATGTGGGATCCCTGGGTCACGCGGGAGATCACGGTACGGGACCTGCTCGTGCATCGCAGCGGACTGGGGCTCGGTCAGGGCGACCTCCTGGGCTGGCCTCCCTCCGACCGGACCCGCGAAGAGATCGTTCGAGCCATACGGTGGCTGGAGCCGGTATCGAGTTTCCGGAGCGCGTACGCGTACGACAACGTTCTGTATCACGTGGCGGCGCTGGTGATCGAGTCGGTCAGCGGACTCACCTGGGAGGAATTCGTCGCGTCGAGGATCATCGCGCCGCTCGACATGTCGGACGCACGGGTGTCCAGATCCTCGACGCGCGAAGGCGGAAACATGGCCACGCCGCACGCCCGGATCGAGGGGAACGTGCGTCCGGTGAAGCCGTTCGACGCCACGAACACGAACGCATCCGGCGGGATCAACGCGAGCGCCAGGGACATGGCCACCTGGATGCTCGTTCAGCTCGACTCGGGCCGGGTTTCCGGCGGCCAGCGCCTGTTCTCCCCGGCTACCACCTCCGAGCTGTGGACCATCGTGACTCCGATTCCTTTCGAATCTCCCCCGCCCGAGCTCGCGCCGCTCGCCCGGAGCTTCAACGGATATGCTCTCGGATTCGCGGTTCGTGACTATCGCGGGCATCAGATGGTCACCCATACCGGCAGCCTGCCCGGGTACGTGTCGCGACTTACCCTGCTCCCCGCCCTCGATCTGGGCGTCGTGGTCCTGACGAACGCGGAGGAGGGAGCGGCGTTCAACGCGATCACCCACCAGGTGCTGGACCACTACCTGGGTGCGCCAGCGCACGACTGGCTGGATGCGTACGTCCGTCTCTCCGCCCGCCGTGACTCGATCCGGGAACGGGAGCGGCGCACCGCGCCCCTGACCCGTGACACACTCTCGAAACCCTCGCTGGCGCCGTCGGAATACGCCGACGTCTACGTCGACCCCTGGTACGGGGAGATCGTGGTCGAAGAGTCGGGCGGCGGCCTGTCGATCCGCTTCACGAGAACGCCGGCCCTCGTCGGAGATCTGGAGCACTGGCAGTACGACACGTTCCTCGTCCGCTGGCGTGACCGGCAGCTCAGGGCG
>JARRPA010000294.1:0-4832 GCA_037383305.1 Gemmatimonadota bacterium
CGGAAGCAACGAGACCGGTGCGGGCATGCAACCGGTTCCATTAGATTGAACCGGATGACCGATCCTCCTGCCCACCAGCGCTTCTTCGCCGAGCTGAAACGGCGGAAGGTGTTTCGTTCCGCCGCCCTGTACGGAGCGGGAGCCTTCGCCGTTCTGCAGCTGGCCGATATCGTGTTCCCCGCCGTCGGGCTGCCCGAGCGCGCGATTACCTGGCTGGTGGCGCTCAGCATTCTGGGCCTTCCGGTTGCCGTCGTTCTCGCCTGGACCTTCGACATCACGACCGAGGGGATGCGCCGGACGGATGTGGCCGAGACGTCGGAGCTGGAAGCGATCGCGATGCAGCCGAGGTCTCAGCGCTGGCCGGCCGGAATCCTGGCGCTCATCGGGATCGGGCTGCTGATGCGCGGAAGCTGGTGGGTAGGAGGATCGGTCATCCGGTTCAATCTAATGGAACCGGTTGCATGCCCGCACCGGTCTCGTTGCTTCCGCGCGGGGTTGGGCGCACTCAGCGACGGACTGACGGAGGAACTCGGAAACGCCCTGGCCCAGATCGAGGGATTGCAGGTCGCGGCGCGCAGTTCGGCCTTCGCATTCAAGGACCGGGACGTCGGCGTCCGGGAGGTGGGCGAGGAACTGGGCGTCGCCTCGATCGTCGAAGGCAGCGTGCGGCGCTCGGGCGGTACGGTTCGGGTGTCCGCACAGCTCAGCCGGACCTCGGACGGCTTCCGACTCTGGTCGGACACCTGGGATCGAGAGCTGACGGCCGCCAACGTGTTCGCGATACAGGACGAGATCACGGCCGACATCGCGAGCGCGCTGACGCGAGAATTGCGGCCCGGGGCCGAGTCGGCTTTCCTGGCTCGCCGGACCGCGGACCTCGCGGCCTACGATCTCTACCTGCTCGGACGGCACCGCTGGGCGACCCGCGATGGAAAAGCGATCCACGAGGCGATCGGATACTACGAGCAGGCGATCGCCCGTGACTCCGGCTTCGCCCTCGCGTGGGCGGGTCTTGCCGACGCCTGGGGAGTTCTGCCGTTCTACGATCCCGAGGTACCGGGCAGGGACGCCTATCCCTCGGCGCTGATCGCCGCGGAGCGTGCTCTCGAGCTGGAGCCGGGCCTCGCCGAAGCCAACGCGGCGCGCGGAATTCTGGCCACCGAGTACGAATTCGACCTCCCGTCCGGGCGCCGGCTGCTACTTCGCGCCACCGACCTGAATCCGAATTACGCCCAGGCCCACGCATGGTATTGCGAGACCCTGATGGTGAGCGGAGATGATGCCGCCGCCCTTGCGCCGTGTCGAAAATCGGTGGAACTGGATCCGATCGGACTGATTCCGAATCTGCTGTTGTCCCTGCCGCTTTCGGGGCTCGGACGTCCCAGGGAGGCGCTCGCGCAGGTCGATCGGACTCTGGACCTGTACCCTGCGGTGGCGATGGCGCAATTCCTCCACGCGGGTCTGCTTCTGGGCGAGGGGCTGTCGGGGGCGGCAGCCGAAAGCCTCGAGTCTCTGGGGCGCGCCGTCAATTTCTCCGATCCCGGCGCGTTACGGCTGATCGCAACGTCCTGGCCGGGGGATCAGCCCGTCGCGGCTGCCGTCGACGCCGTGCGTCGAATGGAACGCGAGCTGGGCGGAGCTCAGTACTACCTCGCGGCTCTCTACGACTGGGCCGGCTCGGAGCCGGACGCGGTGCGGGTGGTGGAGGAGGCAGTGGAAGACCTCAATCCCTGGCTCGGCATAGCGGCGGTGTTCCCCCAATACGATGGATTACGGGACAATCCTGCCTTTCAGGCGATTCTGGCCAGCAAAGGGCTCCCGAACGGAAACAGCGCCTGGCGGGAGCGACGGATGCACGCCGGCGGGAAATGACCCGGCACATGCCACGGGATACTCCGATACTTCGTATCACATCCGGAACGACCGGACATCCGCGCGCCGCCGGGAGATTGGTGCAAACCATGTGATCATCGAGACATACGTCTTCGGCACACAACTCGCTTACTCCACGCCAGAGGCTTGCCTCGTCGTTCCGGAATCAAGGAGAGCAGTCACCGAAGATGTACGGGAGGTCACCGATGAAGTTCTCGATGGTCCGAATCACAGGTCTGTTTCCGGAGGCGGGATACTACACTACCCGCGATCCGTTCGGGCGGGCGGGCGACTTCGCCGAGGGACTTCCGGTTGATTTTCAGCTCGGAATCGGCCACACCTCCTCCGATGCCGGGGACCCCGCCATGGCGCGGCGCGTCTTCATCAACAACGCGACGAACGGAATTCCGCGCGAGAGCGGACACAGCTGGGATTTTGCCCTCGATGCACTCATCCCGGTACACGTGCTCAACCTGCCGCGATCGTACGTCGCGACCGGATTCCGGCACTCCCGCTACACGGCGAATTTCGCGTACGTCGGCGGAAACGAGGACTTCGACATCGTGAGTCGGCACTGGGGCATCGGAGCGGGACTCGGCAGCGACTTCACGGTCAGTCGGCGGATGGACCTGACGTTCAACCTCGGGCTCGACTACTACTTCTCGAGCACGCTCACGGGTCATGACACGGCATACAGCCCGGACGGGACCGCGGTGAATCCACGCGAAGACTACGGGTATGGAGACGCGGACGCCGCCGTCGGGCAGCCGAAGTTCCGGCCGCGACTCTCGACGGGGCTGCAATACCGCTTCTAGACCGGCTCGCGACTGTCCGGCGTTGAGCCACCCGGGTCCGATCAGAATCGACGCACGAGAGCCAGGTTTCCGTTGACCACCGCCATCGCGATCGACGGACCGCCGGACCCGATCGTGCCCGACCAGACTCCGGGCGCGGTCTCGGTGATGGCGAAATCGGACACCACCGATCCGTTCACGACCGTACCCGTGAAGGAGGCGCCGACGGTCTCCGGCAGTCGTGCCGCGACACCGCCATTGACGGTCGTGAGGCTCCAGGGTCCGGGGAGCGCCGCCGCCTCGAGGGTCGCGTCGATCGATCCGTTGACGGTTGCGATGGTGAGAATGGAGGTGGTCGTCGCTTCCACGTTGCCGTCGACGGTCACGAGGTTCGCGGCCCGCTCCAACCCGAGGGCCGTGATGTCGCCGTTCACGGTGACGGACGTGTACTCCACGTCGGACGGAACCTGAACCACGAAATCGACCGTGACGGGTGAGTCCGCGCTCTGGCTCCCACCCCCCGGCTCGCATCGGTTGGGCATCTCACCGGCTACATCGGGATAGATGGCGCAGATCGTCACTCCACCCGAGTGTGTTACGACCTGGATGTCCACCGACGAAGCGTCGCCGCCATTCTCGCGAACCTGAGCCGTGACCGTCGCCGTCCTGCCTGATACGGCCGACGCCTCGATCGCACCGTTCACGCCCCGGACGTCGAGCCTGTCACCGGCCTCGATCGCACCCGACCACTCGAATGACGGTCGGGCCGGGCCGGTGGGACCCTCGTCGTCACCGCAGGCGATGAAGACGAGCCCGGCGGTGAGGAGTAGCAGAAGCGTGCGAGCTCGGGCACGGTGAGGTGAAAGTATCACGCCAATCACTCCATTGGGGTCTTCGGCCCACGGTTGTCGACGGCCCGCCTTCGCTCTCGCGTCGTCGAACTCGGGCCGGCCATCGATGTTCCCGGGCAGCACGGCTTCTTGCCGCCTCAGGGCGCCGACCGGATCTTGCCTGCGCTCGTCGATCCGAAGCGAATCCGCCCGTCTGGAGGACCGGTGTCACGTCCACTCACTCTCGTGCGCTTCACCGCGCTGGCACTCATGATTCCGTCGTCCGCCGGGCCTCTTGCCGCGCAGGACCTCGCTCCCGACACGGCAACGACCCGGCTTCTGCGGTATCCCGACATCCACGAGGATCGCATCGCGTTCGTCTACGCCGGGGACATCTGGAGCGTGCCGGCTTCCGGCGGAACGGCCCGTCGTCTCACCTCTCACGAGGGACTGGAGCTCTATCCGAAATTCTCGCCGGACGGTCGCTGGATCGCGTTCTCGGCCGAATACGACGGAACGCGGCAGGTCTACGTGATGCCCTCCGAGGGCGGGACGCCGAGGCAGCTGACCTTCTACAACGACGTGGGCCGGATGCCGCCCCGCGGCGGGACCGATTACAGGATCTACGGCTGGACGCCGGATGCATCGCACGTGGTCTTCCGGGCGAATCGGCTTCCACAGGGCGTTCGGCTCGGGCGTCCCTACCAGGTACCGGTCGGCGGAGGTCTCGAGACGCCGCTGCCGGTGCCCGAGAGCGGCGGAGCCGATCTGTCTCCGGACGGACGACGGCTCGCATTCACGCCGAAGGACAGGGAGTTCCGTACCTGGAAACGCTATCGGGGCGGGCGAGCTCAGGACGTGTGGGTGTTCGACCTGGACGAGCTGTCCGCCCGACGGATCACCGATCAGCCCGCGACGGACAACCAGCCCGTGTGGCTGGATGATGCGATTTATTTCACATCCGATCGCGACTGGAAGCTGAACCTGTATGCGGTGAGTCCGACCGGCGGCGAGGCCCGAAAGGTCACGTTCCACGAGGAGTACGATGTCCTGTGGCCCAGCGGAGGACCGGGTGGAGTGGTGTATGAGAACGGGGGCTGGATCTGGAGGTACGATCCTGCCGCGGACGAGACGGCGCGAGTGCCGATACGCGTGGCGGGCGACCTTCCGTATACCCGACCGCAACTGACGGACGTCTCGGATGGAATTCAGGGGGCGGCGATCGGTCCCTCCGGATCCCGGGCCGTGTTCGAGGCCCGGGGCGAACTGTTCACCGTGCCCGCCGAGCACGGTCCGGTCCGCAACAGCACGCGCTCGCAGGGCGTCCGCGAGATGG
>JARRPA010000295.1:0-2920 GCA_037383305.1 Gemmatimonadota bacterium
ACTCGACGAGATCGTACATCTCCTCCCGACTCATTCCCGATTCCCGGTAGCGATCGACCAGACGCTCGGCGGCCGCAGTGGCCTTCGATGTATCCGCGTCGGTCACCAGTTCCAGCAGATCGCCGACCGCTCCGACGGAGACGGGCACCGGCACCCCTCCCGGACCCTCGGCTTCGAACAGGACCGCATCGTCGGGGACCAGGCCGGGCCCGAACATCACGAGCACCGCGAAGAAGAGAACCGCCGAGCCGAGGCAGCCGAGCCCGGCGCGCTTCGCGATACTCGCCTCAGAGTCCTTCCGCCCGCGCATGGCGACCCAGAAGAGGAAAGCCGCCGCCGCCAGCGCGAAGAACACGGCGCGGGCGTTGGCGAGAAGCGCGATCAACGTCAGATCGATCAGCATGGCTGCCAGGCGGCGCCAGGGACCGGCAAGCGGAATTCCGAGAAGGCCACTGCGGCCGCTGAGCGTCTGGTCGATCGCTACCGGGAATCGGGAATGAGTCGGGAGGAGATGTACGATCTCGTCGAGTCCATCGAACGGGACAGTCCCGATAACACCGAGTTGGCGGAGTTGCTTCGTGAGGTGGTCGGGCGGACGGTGCCGGCCTCGCCGGGAGATGGATCGGAGGCGGACGATCGGGCCGGCGGCGCCGGATCCTCCGGCGAACCGGTTCCACTCGAGCGCTCTCTGGCTGCGCTCGCTTCCGCCGTTCAGGCCGCCGACTCGGCCGCCGTAGACTCGCTGCGCGGACCCGTCGTAGCGGAACTGGCAGCCCCGGAGCTGGAAGAGCGGGAGCGACGGATTCGTTCCCTGCGCGACGAGAACGAGCAGCTCGAGCGGGAGATCGACGAGGCCGGGGCTCGACTCGAGGCCGAGGAACAACGCGGCATACGGCGCACGATCACGAACCTGCTCGACGAGTTCGGCCTCGGACTGGGCTGGTCCGGCCTCTATTTCACGTTCCTGACCGGATTCCTGCGCGGTCGTACGCCCGGCAAGAGACTTCTCAACGTCCGGGTCGTGCGACTGGATGGAAAGCCGCTGGGCTACTGGGCCTCGTTCGAGCGATTCGGCGGATACGCGGCGTCTCTGTTCACGGGGTTCGAGGGGTTTCTGCGCATTCTCTGGGACCCGAATCGGCAGGGCCTCGAGGACAAGCTGGCGGAGACGGTCGTCGTAATGGATACCGCGGAGACGAGGGGCCAGCTCGAGAGAGTGCAGACCTGGGGACCGACCGGCGAGCCTCCGCAGGGATAGAAGTCGAAGAGGGTGGGGGCGTTCCCGCGGCAAGAGCCCCGCGGGAACGCGCTCCGGCGGCGCTCAGCTCTGCTCGATCCGCACGTCGCCCGAACCCGTATCGATCCGAAGGCGACCCGATGCATTCCCGATCACACCGCGCAGACGGTCGTCGTCGATCTCGCGCACCTGTATCGGCAGGTCCGTGTGAATGCCCCCCGAACCGGTATCGACCTCCACCGTTGCCCCGAATCCCTCCGGGACCCGGATCCTCACGTCTCCGCTTCCGACGTCGACCAGAATCTCGGCGGGTGAGGCGACGAGATCCAGGTTCACATCGCCCGAACCGGTGTCGGCGCTGATTCGTTCGGCCTGAAGGCCCTCGAGCTCCACGTCACCCGACCCCGTGTCGGCGATCAGCCGGTCCGCCCGTATGCGTGTGCCCGTGACGTCCCCACTGCCGGTATCCAGGGTCAGCGCACCTCCCGACACGTCCTCCATCCGCACGTCGCCGGAGCCGGTGTCGCATACGAGCTCGCCTTCGTGACCGAATACCTCGACGTCTCCGGATCCCGTGTCGAAAATGAAGTCGCCTCTCCCGCCGGAAGACCGGATGTCGGCGGAGGCGACATCTACGTAAAGTCGACCGTCGACGTTCTCGATGCGTACCTCCCCGGTCGCCAGCGCGAGGTAGAGTGCCCGGCCGTTCGGCACCGCGATGTCGAGATCCGCATGCGCCTTCACTCCGGATCCGGAGTTCCGGATCCGGATCTTCCGACCGTCGTCCCGGTCTTCGTCATACGCGCCGAAGAAGGTACCATCGGGGCGCACGCGAACCTCGGCGCTTCCCCTTCCTTCCCCGTAGACGATGGTCTCCAGCGGGTAGACGACCCGGAGCGAAGCGATCGATCCGAAGTTCGACTGCCTCGTGTCGACCCGGCCTGTCTGCACAGCCAGGCGCTCGGCGTCGGAGCCCCGGCGGCGGACGGTTACGGCGACCTCCGAGCCGGATCCGCCCCGGACCTGCACCGTACCGGCCAGGTTGTATACGGCGACCGCGTCACCGGGCAGGCGGAAGGTCTCGGCCTCCTGCGCGAGCAGCGAAGCGGGCGGAGTCAGGGAAACGGTGAACGCGACCAGGGTCGCGAGAGTGAGAATGCGGCGGCGGGTGAGGCTGCCTTCGTACATGTTCGCGTCTCCAGGGCCTTCGGGTCGTTGTTCTCGGGTGCACGCGCGACATCTCGTGAGATCGTGCCCGGCCGTCGAAGGTTGAAACGGTCGTCCGAGCTTCCCGGCCGGAAGTGGGCAGGGTATTTTCGCACTCATGCATACGAGCAATTCGCCTCGCGGGATTCGGGCCACGCGCTGGACGAGCGCGGACAGCGCCGATCTCTACCAGGTCGGGGCATGGGGTCAGGGATACTTCGATGTGTCCGAGGAAGGCCGCGTGGTGGTCCGTCCGCACGCGACCGATCAGGCCGAGATCGACCTTCTCGAGGTCGTCGAGGGCCTGCGCGAGCGAGACCTCTCGGCGCCGCTGCTCATCCGGTTCTCCGAGATTCTCGCGCACCGGCTGCGCACGCTCCGCGATGCGTTTCAGGCGGCGATAGACGAGAACGAGTACGAAGGCCGTTACGTGGCCGTCTATCCTATCAAGGTGAACCAGCAGCGGCCGGTCGTGGA
>JARRPA010000296.1:0-2896 GCA_037383305.1 Gemmatimonadota bacterium
CGCGACGACCGGGGTGTTGTTGACGAAGGCCGACATGGAAGCCGTCGCGACCGTAGTGCGAAACAGCGCCGGAGTCAGGCTGTCCACACCTCGAAACAGGCGCTCCGACACCACTTCGAGCGTGCCCGTGGCTCGAAGGCCAGCCGCGATGACGAACATGGCGGCGATCGTAGCGATGGCGGGGTTGGAGAAACCACCAAGCGCCGCTTCCACATCGATCACCCGGGTTGCCGTCAGGACGACGAGGGCCGCTCCGAGCACGACCTCGGGGCTGACGGTGTCCCTCGCGATGAAGAACACCGTCACCAGGACGACGAAGATCGTGAATCCGGCCTCGAGGCTCATGTTCGAGCCATGTCCGATCGGCTCCCGGTCGATGGGCGCGTGATCAGGTCTTGTACGCTCTCATCAGTACGTCGGCGACTTCGGCCCGGGTGAATTCCGCCGGCGGCCGCTCTCCCCGACTCAGCATCTCCCGCACCTTCGTCCCCGACAGGAAGATTTTCTCCTCCGCCGTCGCCGGCGAGGTTTTCGGGGTCGCCATCTGGCCGGTCACGGTGCAGAAGAAGGCGTGCTCGAACTTCAAGGGTCGGATGCCCAGTTCCTCGGCATCGAGGTCATCGAAGATGTGCTGGGCATCGTACGTGCCGTAATAGTCGCCCACGCCCGCGTGATCGCGGCCGACGATGAAGTGCGTGCAGCCGTAATTTCTCCTCATGATCGCATGATGGACCGCCTCGCGCGGGCCGGCATATCGCATCGCCGCCGGGAGGACCGAGAGCACCGTCCGTCCCTCGGGGAAGTAGCGGTCCAGGAGGACCTTGTAACATTCCATCCGGACGTCGGCCGGAATATCGTCGGCCTTGGTCTCGCCCACGAGCGGGTGGACGAGCAGGCCGTCCACGATCTCGAGCGCACACTTCTGAATGTACTCGTGAGCCCGGTGAATCGGGTTTCGGGTCTGGAAGGCGACGATCGTGTCCCAGCCCAGGTCCTCGAACGCCGCCCGGGTCTCCGCCGGCGTCATGTGATCCTCGGCGTGACCCGAGATATCGTTCGGGTAGCAGTACTCGACCGGCCCTGCCACGCACCGTGAGCCGAGTCGGTGAATCATCGCCACGCCGGGGTGTTCGAGGTCGGGAGTCCCGAAGACCTTCTCCGCTTCCCTCTCGAGGTCGCGGTCGAAGATCTCGGTGACGGTGATCACGCCGGCGATTTCTCCATCCGCGGCCACGAGCGCGGCCCGATCGCCAGGCTTCAGCGCCTCCGCCTCTCCGTGAGAGGCCGGAAGTACGATCGGAATCGCCCAGGGACGACCGTCGGGCAACTTCATGGAGTCCACGACGCTGGTCCAGGCGGCCTTGTCCATGAAACCGTTCAGCGGCGACAGTGCGCCCACCGAGATGAGGTAGAGGTCGCTGAGCGTCGGTCCTTCCAGTGCGATCTTCGGAAGGGAAGCCGCCTCGGCGCGCAGGGCGTCGGCCGCAGCTCCGGTGACGGTCGTGTCGACGAGTGTTCCGCCGTAAGGGGGGAGGCTCATATCAATCGTCCTGTTCTGTATCCGGTTTGTCCATGCGTCACTCGGCCGGGAGATATCCCCGCTCGGCGAGCACGTCGATGATCCGATCCACGCAGGTCGCCACGTCATCGCTCGCCGTGTTCACCACGATCTCCGGCTTCAGCGGTGCCTCGTAGGGAGCGCTGATCCCGGTGAACTCCGGGATCTCCCCGGCCCGGGCCTTCTTGTACAGGCCCTTCGGGTCACGCTCCTCGCAGACCTCGAGCGGCGCCTCGACGAAGATCTCGATGAAATCCTCGTCCCGATCCAGTAGCGATCGGACCTTGTCGCGGTCCTCGCGATACGGTGAAATGAAGGCCGTGATCGCGATCGTTCCCGCGTCGGCGAACAGCTTCGCTACCTCGCCGATGCGACGGATGTTCTCCGTCCGCGCTTCGGGCGAGAATCCGAGGTCGCCGTTCAGACCATGTCGAATGTTGTCTCCATCCAACACGTAGGAGGAGACGCCGCGCTCGAAGAGACGCCAGTCCAGTTCGTTGGCGAGCGTGCTCTTTCCGCTTCCCGAAAGGCCCGTGAGCCAGATCACGGCGGTCGGATGTCCCTGTCTCGCTTCTCGATCCGCACGGAGTACGTGGTTCTCGTGCCAGAATACGTTTGCAGACTTGCTCAACATGAAGCTCCAGTAAGGATTTTCGTTGCATCGATCTCCGGGGGCGCGGTGCAGGGACCGTGCCCGGCCGCCGATCACCCGGAGGGTCGCAAGATAGGACCGGCGATCTCCTGCACCATGGGACGAAGGGCACCCCAGGTATGTTCGCGGGCGGCGAATATGCCCCGGGGCTGCCGCGGGTCCGGCTTGCCGTAGGTGAGTGCTCCGCCTCCGCAGTCGGTGACGCGGCCGCCGGCGCCTCGAAGCATCGCTTCGGGCGCGCAGGTGTCCCATTCCTTCAGGAAAGCGACCGGGTGCACATAGACATCCGCCGCCTCTGTCGCGATTCTGGCGCACTTCACGCCCACCGAGCCACACAGTACCGTTTCGGCGTCCGGAAGCCGATCCTCCAGTTTCGCCAGGAGCGGGTCGGGGTGGGAGCGGGACCGGATGAATCGAACCGGCTCGGCTCGCTCCGGGCCGAGGTCGAGCGCGATGGCTTCGCCGGCCTCCGGCTCGTCGCCCTGATCGTCGATGGGAATCGCACACGATCCGCCCTCGCTCCAGCCCAGGTAGAGAACGCCCGGATCGGGTTGATACAGAGCTCCCACCGAGGCGGCGCCGCCGATCGCGAGTCCGACCATGACTGCGAATTCACCGTTCTGCGCGATGAATTCCTTCGTTCCGTCCAGAGGATCGACGACCCACAGACGGGTGTCGGCGCGAGT
>JARRPA010000297.1:0-2885 GCA_037383305.1 Gemmatimonadota bacterium
CCAGCTTCGAGGCGTCGATGTCGTCGCGGGTCTCGAGATAGTCTATGGACCGGCCGAGGTCCTGATACCAGCGAATCACCCGATCCCGGTAGGCGATGGTCTCGTTCGGGGTGTCGGTTTCGAGATCGTCACGTCGCTCGAAGGTGCCGTCGTATACGGGAATGATCACCGCGCGACCGTCTTTGACCAGGAACTCTCCGGCCCAGGAGGAGAGCGTGTCCTGGTAGATCGCGCCCGATCCCGGGAAATAGACGGCGGCCTGATAGGGGGGCCGGGCGTTCTTCGGCACGAACAGGTGCGCCAGCATGCGCTCGCCTCCATAGGCGGCGTCGAAAGAGATCCTCTCTCGCACCCAGTCCTCCGGAGTCGTGTCCCGGGCCTCGACGGTCGCGTTGAGCGGTGCCGGGTCGTAGGCGAACATGCTGAGATACACCTGGTAGGTTTCGTCCGACGCCGGTGTCTCGGCCAGGAAATCACGCCGTGGCTGCCGGATCGGAATCCCGGCCGCGAAGAGATCTTCATCACCATACCGCGCCAGCCGCAGTCCGTTCGTGATCGAGCGATCCCATGCCGGCTGCTCGAACGCATCGTTGAACATGTACGTCGCGTCGTTCCATCCTCCGCCGAGGATGAACCTCCCGGCGATTCCCTCGTTCCAGCACCACTCTCGGGCGTTGCCTGCCATGTCGAGCGTACCATAGGGGCCCATGCCGTCGTACGTCCCGACCGGCGCCGGGCCATCCCCGGAGTAGTTGCTCCGGGGCACGATGTGCGACGACAGTAGCGTACCGGCCGCCCGGTTCCAGTGGAACACGGTCGGGAGTCGCTTCCCGGCCCAATTCGCGAAGGCGGCCGCCTCGTACCAGCTGATGCCCGTGACCGGGTAGTCGGCTTCCCCGTCCAGGTAGTCACCGGCCTCCCAGGTCGCGGGGCCCTGTCGTCCGGTGCGATCCGTGAACCGGGCGACCGCCTCGCGGAACTGCAACGTCCGCCCGTTCCGCACGAACGGCTCGACCCAGAGGTCGCGGTTCTCGTATCCGCCCGCGTCGATGAAGCTCTTGAATTTCCGGTTGGTCACTTCGAGTCGGTCGATCCAGAAGCCGCTCAATACCGGAGGTTCCACGTGCTCGAGACCGGGAATGACGAGCGAGGCATCACCGCCGGGGACCCAGACCATTCCCGTCGTGTCGGACGCCGGAACCATCCGGAACGCGGCCTCCGTCGACATCCACTCGAATGTGGCGAGATCCAGGGGAGCGTATCCGGCGAGCTCGAAGCGAAGCCGGATCACGCCTCTCGGAACCCGGGCATTTTCGATCGGAGTCGTTCCGATCCTGTCCCACCGGCCGGTGGCCACGTAGGGGCCCACGTACGCCACGGCCCCGGGCGGCTCGGTCATCAGTGGCACCCGACGGCTGAACGAAGAGACGAGACTCGCGGCCGAGGAATCGCGCTCGAAGTCGACCCCGGCTTCACGCGCGATGGCCCACGCGGAGTCGAACAAGCGCTGCTCGGTCAAGTTCTCGATCTCCGCGGTGATTCGTGCCCGCTCCGCCGCCCTCTCGGTCGCCCTGCCGTACCTGAGAATCCAGCCGACCGCGACGACGCCCCACAGCGCCAGGGCGAGAAGAGCGCCCAGGCCGAGGTTGCGCCAGGTGAAGATCTTACGGACGGCACCGGCGGCTCCCACGTCATGGGGAAACGCCTCTCGGCCCGGCGCTGCGTCGCCGCGAACGGACCCCTGCACGACCGCCGTGATCAGCGCGAGCGGGAACCCGATCGCGAGCAGGACGAGGGCGTATCCGAACACCTGCTGCGGCAGGCCCGTGTTGTCCACGAGCACGTCGATCACCTGCAGGACCAGCCAGCCGCCCGCCAGGTAGAGACCGAGCGTGGGCCATACGGTGCGCCCACTGAACTTCACTTTCCACCCTCCGGCTCGTAGACGTCCATTGACACATCGTACCCGTTCGGAAGGTGCAGCTCTTCCATCAGCCGCTGCATTCGTGGGTCGTCTCGCAGCGGATCGAGCGACGGATCGGTGGAGGTCATTCCGAGCGAAAGGTCGTTTGCCGCAGCCGCCTGCTCGAGCCACCGCAGCGCCACCTCGATGTCCCCGAGGCGCGTGTAGATCACCGCGCTCTGCCGGGCGTTGAATACGCTGTCGGCGATCAGGGCCTCAGCCGCCTTACGCGCGTGCGAGATCAGCCGGCCGTCCATACTTCCCGTCCCGCCTGCCGCCGCAGCGAACGCGTAGCCCAGGACCTGCGCAGATTCGGGGTCTCGGGCTCCCATGATCCGCGCGAGCTCTGTCGCGTGCTCGGCCATCTCCGCGCCGGTCAGTCCGTAGAGCGGCCCGGAGAGCAGAAGGAACTGGCGGGCGGCTGCATCGTCGCCCCCTTCGGCCAGGTTGCGCTCCCACAGAAGAAGCGCCTCCTCGTATTTCCCCGCGGCGGTCAGGCTTATGGCGAGAACGCCGTGGATGACGGGAGACAGAGGGTCCAGGCGCAGCGCAGCCCGCTGCTGCTCGATCGCCTCCTTCACCCGTCCCTGGTTGCGGAGCATGTCCCCCAGCATCGCGCGGGCGTAGGCGTTCGAAGGCTTGCGCTCGATCCCACGCCTCAGGGCGAGCTCGGCGGTCGCCCAGTCCCGCTCCATCTCGGATGCGAGGGTTCCCCAGGAGGTCCATCCCTCCGCCAGGTCCGGTACTCGAAATGTTCTCGAAGAACGTGCAGTTTGTCACCGTGGGCGAGGAGCCGGCGTTGTACATCCCTCCGCCGTACCCGCCGCAAGTGTTTGCGGAAAAGGTGCAGTTGGTGACAATGGGCGAGCAGTTCCCATTGCACATCCCACCGCCGAACCCATTGCCCGTCGCAAAAAGGACG
>JARRPA010000298.1:0-2870 GCA_037383305.1 Gemmatimonadota bacterium
TCTCGATGATCGCGTTGCCGGCGAGCTTCACTTCGAGCGCTTCGGCGAGCCCACGCTCGAACGCACCGTACAGCGCTTCGAAGTCCCCCCGTGCTTCGGTCCCGACCGCCGTTCGGGACAGCAACCGCTCGCCGCTGGCCGGATCGACGCCGTCGTGCAGCACCAGTTCCAGCACCTTGGGAAGATTGAAGTACCCGGTAAGAATGCAGGATTCCTTTCCGAAGGCGCTCGTCTCCACGCAGCCGCTGCAGCCGCCGGCTCGAGCGTCCTCGAGGGATTTGCCGACCCGGAGCTGCTCGGCGACCACCATTTCAGCGTTGAACAGCGATGGAAATCCGTACCCGCGCCGGATCACTTCCAGTGTGCGGGCCAGCACCGAGTCCGGCGTGACGGAGGCGAGTTGGAGATTGGTGCTGGGCTGCAGCAGGTGCATCTCCTCGATCACGTCGAGAAGCATCCAGGTCACCTCGCTCGAACCATCCCGGCCGTCCGGGAGCACGCCGCCGAGGTTGATGTTGGCGAAATCGGTGTACGTGCCGCTTTCCTCGGCCGTCACGCCGACCTTCGGCGGAGCCGGGTGATTGTTGAATTTCACGAACAGTGCCTCGATGAGCTCCCGGGCGGATTCGCGGCTCACGGTGCCATCGGCGAGCCCCCGCTCGTAGAACGGGGCGAGGTGCTGGTCGAGGTGCCCGGGACTGAAGGCGTCCCACCCGTTGAGCTCGGTCACCACGCCGAGGTGGCAGAACCAGTAGGCCTGGATCGCCTCGTGCAGGTCCCGGGGGGGCTCTGCGGGCACGCGCCGGCAGACCCCGGCGATCCGCTTCAGTTCGGCACGGCGGACAGGGTCCGATTCTCTGGCGGCTCGCTGCTCGGCCAGCTCCGCGTGACGCTCCGCGAAGCGGATCATCGCATCGCAGGCGATCTCCATGGCCCTCAGAGCGTCCCGCTTCGCGTCGTGCTCCGCATCGGAGCCGTCCAGCCGCGCGAGGCCGATGGCGATCTCGCCCTTCACCTGCCGCAGGCCCCGCCGATAGATCTTGCCATCGAGCACCGCGTGTCCCGGGGCACGTTGCTCCATGAACTCGGTGAACAGCCCCGCGCCATACAGCCGGTGCCACTCTTCGGGGAGCGCCTCGAAGAGCCTGTCGCGCAGCGAACGGCCCTTCCAGAAAGGAATCACGACCTCTTCGTAGTCCCGGAAGCAGGTCTCGGGAACCCGGTAGCGTGTCTTCTCACGTGAATCGAGGATTCGCAGGTCTTCGAGACTGTGACAGGTGAGCTCGGGAAAGGTCGGCACCGCCTTGGGCCGTGGACCCCGCTCGCCCACGATCAGCTCGTCGTGGCCGATCCAGATCGACTGATGTTCGCAGAGATGCGCGAAACTCAGAGCCCGGAGCACCGGTGTCGGGAATCGTCCCTCCTGCTCCCGGTAGAACTCCGTCACCCGCATCGCGCGCTCGCTCGAAAGTGCCGGCTCTTCGGCCAAACTCGCTTCGCGCAGGCGCCTCGTCCGGTCTGTCATGTCCCGTCGCTCCCGGCGGCTCAGCCACCGATGTGAGTTTCGAGCCCCCATCGCTCGAAGGTCGCCGCCGCCGCCGTGATCGTCTCCATGCCGGGCGGCTGCGGGTCGGTCTCGAGCAGTGGAAGGCCCGACCGCTCCCTGCGCTCGCGACCGAGCCGATGGTAGGGGAGAACGTGTATCTGCTCCACGGCGGACAGGGTGGCGGCAAACGCTGCGATCCGCCCGAGCTCCGCCATATCATCGTTGAATCCGGGGATCAGGGGCACCCGGATCCAGATCGGCACCGGGCCCTCGGCGAGTCGGACCAGGTTCTCGAGGATCGCGTCGTTACGGCTGCCGGTCGCCTCGAGGTGCCGGTCCGGATCGATACACTTGAGATCGTACAGGACGAGGTCGGCCCGGCCGGCCGCGGCCTCGAGCACCCCGGGCTCCACCCGCCCGCAGGTGTCGATCGCCGTGTGCAGACCCGCACCGCGACACGCCATCAGGGCATCCATGACGAACGGGGCCTGCTGCAGCGGTTCGCCGCCGGAAAACGTCACGCCCCCGCCGGACTCCTCGTAGAACACCCGGTCGCGGGAGACCGCCGCGAGAAGTCCGGCCACGTCCATCTCCTGGCCCGCAATCTCCCGGGCCCCGGTCGGACAGACCTCCACGCACGCCCCGCACGCCTCGCAACTCACTGCGCCGATCGCGATACCGCGTCCCCGGTCGGCCGGAACGGCGAGCCCGGTCGGACACGCAGCGACGCATTCCTGACACCCGATGCACCGACCCGGGTGAGTCACCAGCTCGGGCCCCGATCGCATCCCCTCGGGATTGTGGCACCAGCGGCAGGCGAGCGGACATCCCTTGAGAAAGACCGTCGTTCGGATCCCGGGACCGTCGTGTGTCGAGAATCGCTGGAGGTTGAAGATCCGCCCTCGAGTCATGGCGTTTCTCCGATGCGCTCGTCCAGGTGGTAGTAGCGGAGCAGGTAGGCTTTCTGGACCGCGAACGACCAGTGGACGTCGCGAAGGAAATCGGCCGCCGCCCTCAGGTCTCCCTCCCGAACCCGGCCGACGAGCGAAGCGTGCTCCTCGATCGAGCGCCGCTCCCATTCGGGCACGAAGGCCCGCTCTCTCGGGAAATCGTACAGTCGCTGGCGACAGACGCGGACCGTGCGCTTCAGTTCCTCGTTGTCCGAACGGGAGAGGAATACGCCGTGAAACTCCACGTTCAGGGCGTAGTAGGCGTCGAAGTCGGCCGAATCGAGAGCCGACGACATCGACCGGTTCAACCGTTCGAGACGCGTGATCTCCCCACCATCGAGCGCACTGCCCGACGACAGGAGCGCGGCGCCCTC
>JARRPA010000299.1:0-2845 GCA_037383305.1 Gemmatimonadota bacterium
CGCGGGTCCTTCAGACTCTCTATACGTCGCTCGTCGATCGGACTCTGATCGTGCTCAGCCAGGCTCACTCCCCCGATGCGCACGTTCGCGATGGTCCAGATCACGGCGCCCGCCGGCGCCGCGAACACGATCGCCCGCCAGAGCACGATCAGAGTCCGATCGACGAGCGACGTATAGAGAGTCTGAAGGACCCGCGGGGGTCTGTACGGAGGCAGTTCGAGACTGAACGCGGTCGCCTCGCCTCGCAGCATCGTTCGTGACAGCAGCCACGACACGCCGAACATTGCGGCGATTCCCAGCAGCGCCACGCCGACGACGGCCATGGCCGAAATCAAACCGGCGAGATGCGCGGGAACCAGGGCGCCGATGAAGATCGCAGCGAGGAGAATCTGAGTCGGCCATCGACCGTTGCACAGCGAAAAGTTGTTCGTGATGATCGCGATCAGCCGCTCCCGCGGGCTGTCGATCACGCGAGTCGCTACGACGCCGGCGGCATTGCAACCGAATCCCATGCACATCGTCAGCGCCTGCTTTCCGTGCGCCCCCACCTTCCGAAAGGTGCTGTCGAGGTTGAAGGCCACCCGGGGCAGATAGCCGAAGTCTTCGAGCAGGGTGAAGAGAGGAAAGAAGATCGCCATGGGAGGCAGCATGACACTGACGACCCACGCTGTCGCGAGGTAGACACCGTCGAACAGCAGTCCGCTCAGCCAGGCGGGCATCGAAATCGACGATCCGAACTGGACGAGCGCAGGATGAACGGTATCGATGAGCAGCAAGGCGATGAGCCGTGACGGCACGTTGGCCCCGGCGATCGTGATCCAGAACACCAGGGCGAGCAGAATCAGCATCAACGGAAATCCGAGCCAGCGGTTCGTGAGAATTCCGTCGAGCGCTCGATCGAGATCGAATTTCGCTTTCCGCACGCCGGTCGCCGAGGCGCCTTCGGCGATCTCTTGTGCCGCGCCGTAGTAGCGCCCCATGAGCCCGTCGTGGAACTCCGGGCTCAACGACCATCGCAACTCGGTCGCTCTCTCGAGCACCGGTTGGCCCGGCCACGCGACATCGACCGGTCCCGGATCCAGCGCCAGCGCTCCCCGGATCCGGGCGCCCTCCATCGTTTGTGAAGCCGACGCCGCGAATCGATCCGCACCGGGACTCCCGATCGAGCCATCGCGGACGGCCGCCTCCACCCGCTCGTCCTTGTTCAGGAGGCGCAGGGCGACCCAGCGGGGGCTCGCCAGTTCCGGATACACGGCCTGGAGCTCGGGAACGAGGCGCGACACCGCCTGCTCGACGTCCTCCGGGTACTCCCGAATGCGGTACGGCCGGGTCTCCGTCGCACCCGTCGCCATCAGAAAGACCGCCTCGCGGAGCTCCCGCATCCCCTCCCCCGAACGTGCCACGGTCGGAATCACCGGAACACCGAGCCGGTCCGACAGCTTCCGTTCGTCGATCGCGATCCCGTGCCGTCGTGCCTCGTCGAGGAGATTCAGACAGACGACGACCCGATCGGTGATCTCGAGGACCTGAAGGGCGAGATTCAAGTTGCGCTCGAGCCGCATCGCGTCGACCACTACGACCGTTACATCCGGCAGTCCGAACAGGATGAAGTCTCGGGCCACCTCCTCGTCGGGACTCCCGGCCTGCAAGGAGTAGGTGCCGGGCAGGTCCACCACCTTGAACCGCAGGTCGCGATAGGAATACGAGCCCTCGGCACGCACGACCGTCTTGCCCGGCCAGTTGCCCGTGTGCTGCCGGAGTCCCGTGAACTCGTTGAAGACGGTGCTCTTCCCGGTGTTGGGATTCCCGGCGAGCGCCACCAGATAATCGAAACGCCCGGTGTTCACGCCGAGCTGCACCAGAGCTTCGCCGCGGCCCGCGGCACAACCCTCGCACGGAGAAGCTGCGGTCCGCATCATCGGATCGCGGCTCCATCCGATTCGTCCGGATCATCCGCGGCCACGCCGACCGAACCCCCGCTCGATCGGATGACTCGGACGTTTTCTGCTTCGGTTCGGCGGAGCGCGATCAGGGCGCCGCGAATCCGGTACGCGACGGGATCGCCCGACGCACTGGCGAATTCCGCCGCGATTTCCGTTCCTTCGACGACCCCCAGATCCAGGAGCCGACGGCGCTGCGGGCCCTGCAACGCCGGGGCGAGGCCGGTGACACGACCGCGGTCTCCCGGATGAAGGTCCGCGAGCGACTCGCTGGCGGATTCCGGGGCATCGACCATCGGCTCGACCGTTATGCGACTGGCGACTGCCGGCGAGAGGCTTCGCTCGCGTCCGTCCGCCTCGAATTGAACCGCGTCCCGGGAATAGTCGAGCAGCCGGATGCGAGTTCCGGGACCGATCCCCGCCGAAACCAGCTCCCGGAACAGCTCCGGGGGCTCATCCTCCACGTGCGTCACCTTTCCGATTTCCCCTTCCTCGAGCGAGGCGAGGGGCCGCCCCGATGGCGGCGGCACCATGCCGGCGGCAGTCGGAATCGGATCTCCGTGAGGATCGTAGAGCGGGTGACCGAGCCTCGCGGCGAGGTCCTCCCTCTCTTCTTCGGAGGTCCGGTGTTCGAGCCGATCCGCCTCGGCATGCCAATCGGCTGGATCGATGCCGGTCCGGTCGGCGAGATATCTTTCCCACAGCCGGTGCGAACGAAGTACGCGGAGCGCATAGCGTCGCCCTTCCCGGGTCAGGACCGGATGTACTTCCTCCATGCGGATGAATCCCAGCTTCTCGAGTCGGGTCAGCAGACGCAGAGCAGCGCTCCGGGACGTGCTGAGCGCTCCGGCCAGGCTCTCTTCCGTGGCCCGCAGGCCCGCGTACTCGCAGTTGTAGAGGTGCTT
>JARRPA010000300.1:0-2842 GCA_037383305.1 Gemmatimonadota bacterium
GACTCCCGGCCCGCTTCCTCCGTTCGACGGCCGGCGTGTGTTCTCGGACACCATGGAGGTGAACGGCAGGAATCGGACGGTGCTCGTCGTGCTGCCGTCCGGATACGATCACGAAAACCGGATTCCGGTCTTGTTCGCCTACCACGGGGGCGGAGGCAGTGGCCAGCAGATGCGGGACCAGACCGGACTGGACGAGATCGCCGACGAATTCGGCTTCGCGGTCGTCTATCTCGACGCGTACGACGGATTCTGGGTCACCCCATGCCCCGAATGTGACAACGAGGGCCGGGAGCCGCTCGAGGAGATCGAATTCGCCGGCGACCTGATCCGCTCGCTCAGCCGAAGTCACGCCCTGGATCCGGACAGAGTGTACGCCGCCGGGTTCTCGATGGGCGGCTTCTTTCTGAACTTCATCGCGTGTCATCCCGATGCTCCGTTCGCGGGCATCGCGCCGGTCGCGGCGGGAGCTCGTCGCAGCCTGCCCGGCTGGTGCGCTTCCTTCTTATTTCATCGACGTCCCGTTTCCGTTCTGGTCACGAACGGAATGGTGGACCTCACCGTGCCGCCCGAGGGCGGAGAAGACTGGCTCGGCGTGGATGAAGTGACCTCCTGGTGGCGGGAATGGAACGACTGTTCCATCGTCAGCGTCTCCGATGTGGACCCGGAAGCGACGGGCGAGTTCGATCCCCAGCTCTTCCGCACCGGGTGGCCCGAGTGCCGAAGAGGAACGAAGGTCCAGGTCCAGAAAGTCGAGCGGATCGGCCACTGGTGGCTGACGGAGGCGAACAACGGAAGCCGTATCGATTACGGCCGCACCATCGTGAGCTTCTTCGGGCTGGATCGGCGATGACATCCGGTGCCGTATCCACGCCCCCGGGTTCGACGCAGGGTCCCTGAAAGGTCAGATGATGCCCATGCACCCCAGGAGTTCCATCCTCCCGACCGCATTGTGGACGGCCACCGCCTTCCTCATGTGCGCTTCCGTTCCCGCGACCGGCCAGGAGCTCCAGGCGCCGAAAGACTGGATCGCCAGGCCGGAGCGGTTCGTAGAGATGCCCCCGGGATGGCACCTGACGGCGGGAAGGGGCGTGATTCTCTACAATCCGGCGGCCACGGCGGCCGGGAACTTCGAAGTGGAGTCGGAAGGTTTTCTGTTTGATCCGAAGGGCGCGGAGAGCATGTACGGTCTCATCCTGGGGGGACGTGCTCTCGATACCGACGCCCCGCGCTACGTGGCGTTCGAAATCGGTACGATGGGCGACTTCGCCTTACGCACGGTGGAGGCCTACGAGAGCACCGACCTGGTCACCGGCACGCACCCCGCGATCCTTCCCTGGACGGGCGAGGGACCTACCGTAAAGAACGTGCTCGGCCTCGTCGCTGATGACACGATGGTTCGGTTTCTCGTGAACGGCGACGTCGTCGCCGAACTTCCACGTGCCGACGTCGATCCACGCGGAATCGTCGGATTTCGGATCGACGCCGGACTCAATACCCACATCACGACCCTGGACATCAGGACCGATGCCGGCACGCGGCACTGGGCCCCGGTGCCGGAGGAGGAGAACTGACGCGAGGTTCACCCCTGGCGATCACGACCATTGCCACGTGGATCAGAAAGTTGCACCCTTTCAGCACGTTCACGTCGTCGTCCCCCACCCGGCGCGGCTGAGAGCACTCATCCTACTGTGAGACCATGACCGATCCACGCTACAACAGGCTCGCCGAAACGCTCGTGCACTATTCCTGTGAGTTGAAGCCGGGCGAGAAGGTTCTGATCGAAGCGATCGACGTGCCGCATGCCTTCACGAACGAACTGGTGAGAGTCGCGCACGCGGCCGGTGTGGTGCCGAGCGTTCTGCTCAAGAGCAACCAGGTGCTGCGACGCCTTCTCCTCGGGGCCACCGAGGCACAGCTCGAAGTCATGGCCCGCGGAGAAGAGACCGTGATGGACCTGATGGATGCGTACATCGGCGTCAGGGGCTCGGGCAACATCTCGGAGCTCTCGGATGTGCCGGCCGATCATATGAAGCTGTACGAGCAGCTGATCTGGAAACGGGTGCACACCGACATCCGGGTAGCGAAGACCCGCTGGGTCGTGCTGCGCTGGCCGAGCCCTTCGATGGCACAACTGGCCGAGCGTAGCACGGAGTCGTTCGCCGATTTCTATTTCGACGTGTGCACCATGGACTACGCGAAGATGTCCGAGGCGCTGAAGCCGTTGCAGGCACTCATGGAGCGCACGGATCGCGTGCGCATCGTCGCGCCGGATACGGACCTCGAATTCAGCATCGAAGGCATACCGGCCATTCCCTGCGATGGAAAGCGCAACATCCCCGACGGAGAAGTCTACACGGCCCCGGTGCGCGACAGCTTGAACGGAACGATCCGGTACAACACTCCCACGGTATACCAGGGAGTGAGTCACCAGAACGTCTTCTTCCGGTTCGAGGAAGGCAAGATCGTCGAGGCGAAGAGCAACAACACCGAACACCTGAATCGGGTTCTCGATTCGGATGAGGGAGCGCGGTACGTCGGGGAGTTCGCCATCGGCTTCAATCCACACATCCGGGAGCCGATGAAGGACATCCTGTTCGACGAGAAGATCGCGGGCTCTCTGCACCTGACGCCCGGAAACGCCTACGACGTGGCATTCAACGGCAATCGAAGCCAGATCCACTGGGACCTCGTGCTCATTCAGCGGCCCGAATACGGGGGCGGCGAGATCTGGTTCGACGACGTGCTGGTTCGGAAGGACGGTCGGTTCGTGCCGTCGGAGCTCGAGGGTCTGAATCCGGAGAACCTCCTGAAAGGGGGACCTGCGGAGGTGTGACTGGCGCGA
>JARRPA010000301.1:0-4267 GCA_037383305.1 Gemmatimonadota bacterium
CGGGCACCGGCTCGTACCCCGAGAACTCGCGCGAGTGCATTCCCTTCCCCTGTGTCAACGAACGCAGGGCCGTCGAGTACTTGTAGAGCTCGGCGAGCGGCACCTGCGCCTTCACCTCCTGCCAGTGCCCGTCGGCGTCCATCCCGAGGATCCTTCCGCGGCGCTGGTTGAGGTCTCCGATCACTTCCCCCATGTAGTCCTCGGGCACCCGCACCGTGATCGTCATGATCGGCTCCAGCAGGATCGGCTTCGCGCTCTTCACGACCTTCTGAAAAGCCATCGACCCGGCGATCTTGAAGGCCATCTCCGAGCTGTCCACCGAATGGTAGGATCCGTCGTAGCACTCCACCTCGAAGTCGACGACGGGATAGCCCGCGATCACACCGCGATCGGCGGCTTCCTTCACGCCCTTGTCCACGGCCGGGACGAATTTCCCGGGGATGGCGCCCCCCACGATCTTGTTGATGAACTCGTACCCCTCGCCCCGGGCTCGCGGTCGGATCCGGAGCCAGCAGTCGCCGAACTGCCCCCGTCCGCCCGTCTGCTTCTTGTAGCGACCCTGACCCTCGGCTGACCGGGTGATCGTCTCCCGATACGGAATCCTCGGCGGCTCGGTCTCCACCTGTACCGCGTATTTTCTGGCCAGGCGCTCGAGAGCGATGTTCAGGTGCAGTTCACCGAGACCGCGCGCGATCGTCTGACCGAGCTCGGGGTCGAAGGCGGCCGAAAAGGTCGGGTCCTCCTCGTGCAGCTTCGAGAGCCCGTTGGCCAGCTTGTCCTCCTCGCCGCGGGAGGCGGGCTTGAGGGCGATCGCGATATCGGCCTTCGGCCATTCGATCGGAGGCAGAGTGAGCGCCTGTCCGCTCCCACTCAACGTGTCGCCGGTGTGCGTGTCCTTCAGCTTCGCCACCACGCCGATGTCGCCGGCGTGCAGCCGATCCACCTCGTCGCGGGAGCTGGCATCGGGAATGCCGAGGTGGGAAATCCGCTCGGTCGAGCCGCGGGCCGCGTTGTCGACCGTCGATCCGCTCGCGGCCGTGCCCGTGAAGATCCGGAAATAGCTCAGCTCCCCGACTCGCGGCTCCTGCGTCGTCTTGAATACCAGCGCGGTGAGCGGGGAGCCGTCTTCCGGCGGGATCTCCACATCGTTGCCGCGGCCGTCGGTGGCCTGCACCGGCCCGATCTCGTTCGGAGCGGGCATCAGCTCGACGAGCTTCTTGAGGACGGCCCGTGCGCCGCGGCCCGATTCTCCGGACCCGCAGAACACGGGGAAGAGCTCTCCCCTGGCCATCCCCTGCTTCATTCCCGCCAGAACCCGGTCCCGGTCGAGCTCTTCGCCCTCCAGATAGGCCTCCAGCAACTCGTCGTCGGTCGCGGCGATCGATTCGATGAGCTGCTCCCGGTAAGACGCCACCGTCGGCGCCATCTCCTCGGGGATCTCGATGTGATCGTATTCCCCCTTGTCGGACTTCGGTCGATACCCGTGCGCGTGACCGGGGAATCGCGCCGCTGCCGAACGAGTTGCGGACCTGCTGAAAGGCGGTGTCGAAGTTGGCGTTCTCCCGATCCATCATGCTGATGAACACCATCCGCGGAAGACCCCGCGCCTCGGCGGCACGCCAGCAGCGCTCGGTCCCGACCTCGACGCCCGTCGTCGCCCCCACGACCACGAGCGCGCCGTCAGCGACCCGGACACCCGCCATCACGTCGCCGAAGAAGTCGAGGTATCCGGGAGTGTCGATCAGATTGAGCTTCGTGTCCATCCACTCGGCCCGGGCCACCGCGAGATTGATCGAGATCCCGTGATCGATCTCTTCCTGCATGAAGTCGGTGTGAGAGGTGCCGTTCTCGACCTGTCCCCGGCGAGTAGTGGAACCGGCGATATAACAGAGCGCATCGGTCAGGGTCGTCTTGCCGCTTCCTCCGTGACCGAGGATGACGATGTTTCTGATGTCGGGGGAACGATATTCGACGGCCATCGCGCCTTTTCCTCCTGGCTGGGGAGTCGTACGAAGAAGGACAGACCTGCCATACTATCCGCGCCGTCGGCGGGCCGAAAGGTCGATCGACGGGGGTCAGTGTTTCCGGTCGGGATCGCTCTTCCGCTGACTCATTTTGTTGAGAAACTCGAGCTCCGCCGGGGTCAGCGAGTCCATGCCCCGATCTCCGATCTTGTCGAGAATCCGATTCACTTCATCGAGCGCGTCATCCGTCGCCGGAGGCCTCGGTCGCCTGCTGGACGGTCGCTTCGCAGACTCGGCCTTCTTTTCCGGGTTGACGCTCTTGAGGCCTTTGCCGGCTCGCCGCACCTTGCCGAGCGCACGGCCCGCCGATGTGCCGATGCGGTCGCCGAACCGAAGCCAGAGCCAGCCGGTCACCAGTCCGCCGAGGTGTGCCCAGTGCGCGGTTCCGCCGGCCGCGCGACTCGAGGAGAACGTCGAGTAGAGGGTCAACAGGGCGAGAAATCCGACGAAGTACTTCGCCTTGATCGGCAGGAGAAACCACAGGTAGATCGGTGCGTCCGGCCAGGTCAGCGCGAAGGCCAGCAGAATGCCGAAGATCGCGGCCGACGCACCCACCATCGGAGCGACACCGACCAGGTTCACCAGCAGAAGCGCCGCGACCGATCCGCCGATGCCGCAGACGAGATAGTAGCGAATGAAGTCCCGGCTCCCCCAGGTCCGCTCGAGAGGGGGGCCGAAGAAGAACAGCGCGAGCATGTTGAAGAAAATGTGACCGAAAGAGGCGTGGACGAACATGTAGGTGACGAACGTCCAGGGACGCACCAGCACCCGGTCGGCCGAGAAGGCCAGAAGGTCACGGGCGGCGCTCCATGGAATCAGCCCGATCGCCATGAGGGCCCAGATGACGAAGTTGACCGCCATCAGCCGCTTCACCCATGGCGTTAGCGACGCGAACGGGTCGCGTCTTCCGCCGCCGCTCCACCCGTTACCGGAACCGACGCCGAATCCGCCGCCCGCCCGGCGCTGCGGCCCTCCCGTGTACGAGCGATCCCAGAGGCCCATCGCGTTCAGCCCTTTCGCTCGTAGCGGCGGACCGACTCCATGGCCGAGACCGCGATCCGTTCGCACAACTCCGGAAACCCGATGCCCTCGGCCGCCGCCGCTTTCGGGACGAGGCTGGTCGCCGTCAGACCCGGCACGGAGTTCGCTTCCAGGCACCAGAATTCGCCTCTCTCGTCCTGGCGGAAGTCGATCCGACTGAAAGACTCCTGACGCAACGCGTGCCAGGACCGGACGGCGAGCTCGGCCAGCCGATCCTGTTCGTCGGAATCGAGGGCGGCGGGCGCCTCGTAGCGGGAGAGGCCGGGGGTGTACTTCGATTCGTAGTCGTAGATCTCGTGGCCGGGGAAGATCTCGACCGCCGGAAGCGGCTCCCCGTCGAGAAGCGCCACGGTCAGCTCGCGCCCCGGAACGAACGCCTCACAGAGAACATCGTCGTCGTAGCGAGCCGCGAGACCGATGGCGGCGCCGAGCTCCTCCGCCCGCCTCACGATCGAAAGGCCCAGGGTCGAGCCCCCGCACGAAGGCTTCACCACGAGCGGAAGTCCCATCCGTCCGAGCGTCGAGCCGGGCGCCTCTCCACGCCGGGCCCAGTCCGGCGTCGGGACACCGGCCTGAACGAGTAGCTCCTTCGACAAGCGCTTGTCGAAGGCCAGAGAGCAGCCCAGAAATCCGCTGCCCGTATACGGCACACCGCCCATGTCGAGGAGGGCCTGAACCCGCCCGTTTTCTCCGTCACCGCCGTGCAATGCAATGAAGGCGACATCGGCGTCTCGAACCGCAGGCAGGTCGGCGAGCGCCGTGCCGAGAGCCGAAAGCCCCATCTTCCGCAGCGCTTCGAGGTCAGGGGGGGCCGGTCCGACCGCGCCCCCGAGATAGTGATCTTCCTCGTCACCGGGGATCGCACCGAAGGCGGGATCGACGGCCACGACCGAGTGCCCGCGACTGCGCAACGCCTCGACGACGGCGCGCCCGGAGGCGAGCGAGACCCTCCGCTCCTCGCTCGTACCTCCGAGCAGGACCGCCACGCGAAGCGTGCTCATGCTGCGCCGGCCCGGATCGCCCTCACGCGGACTCCTCCAGTCTCAGTCGCCGGCCTCCGCTTCCGCATTCAGAACCCCTTCCAGTCCATTCGCCCGCAGCCAGTCCTCGTCGAACACCTTGGAAAGGTACCGCTCGCCGGAGTCGCAGAGCAGGGCCACCACGCAGGCATCGGGGTCGTCTACTTCGCGCGCGACATCCAG
>JARRPA010000302.1:0-4978 GCA_037383305.1 Gemmatimonadota bacterium
CGAACGCACCGGGATCGGACCGTCGATCCGGGCGGCGGGAGGGATTCCCTTTCCGGCCGGATTCGTCTGGGGAGCAGTGGACGCGAACGCGCTGTGGAATTCTGCCGGTCTCGACTCGGCCCGGATTCTCGCGAGTCTCGCCGGCGGATACAAGCCGGGGGAGAAGCACGCTCTCGTGGCTCAGGTCCAGGCGGGACTGCTCGAGAACACGCCGCCGGGCTCGGAATTCGATCTCGGCTACCAGAATGCGCCGCGAAGCTGGGTCCCGCACGCGTTCGTAGGCACGAGGACGCTGTGGAGCACCTTCGAATACCGGTGGTTCGCATTCCAGAATGTCCTGAACCTGGCGGACGTGGCCCTCGCGGGCTTCGTCGACTACGGCGGAGCCTGGTACGAGGACCAGGATCGCCGATTCGGCGGCAACGTGGGTTTCGGTCTGCGGGCAGGTTCGGCGCTCGCCACCGTCGCGACCACCGGTCGCATCGACTTCGGGTGGCGATTCGGCGACGATCCCGGCGAGAAGAGCGAGTTCGTCGTCAGCTTCGGCAGTGGATTCGTGTTCCCGAGGCGGAGCGCACCGGCGATCTCCTACAAGGCGCGGGCGCCCTGACCTCCCCCGGTCCGGGGCGAAGCGTCCCATCCCTTCCATGTGTTATTCGACGGCGGGATTGCTTCGGTGATGCGGCTCGCCATTGCGATGCCTCGTTCCCGGCGCATCTTGCCTCAATCGGACCGTGGCGTCATCGGTCCGATTTCGCTTGATGATGAAACCGCTCGCACCCCACGGAGGCGTCCGATGCTGGTCCCCCAGAGAGTGAGAACTCTGCCGCAACTGAGATCGGCGCTCGCGCTCGCCGCGCTCGCCGTCATCATCCCGCAGGTGGCGGCCGCCCAGGTCGGAGGCGTGGACCTCGACACGATCAAGGCAGGCCGTTTCGACTACGGGAAGATGTGGACATTCGAATACCCGCCCTCCGAGTACTTCTCGACCACGTATGGCTTCCCGGCCGACGCGGAGTGGTTCGATAGGGCGCGATTGTCCGTGCTCCGGATTCCCGGGTGTTCGGCCTCGTTCGTCTCCCCGGATGGGCTGGTAGCGACGAACCACCACTGCGTGCGTGGCGTGGTGAGTCGGATCACGCGGGAGGGCGAGACCCTTCTGGACAGCGGATTCGTAGCTGCCACCCGGGCAGACGAGCGACCGATCCCGGGCTACTACGCGGATCAGCTCATCGCAGTGGAGGACGTGACCGACAGGGTCTTCGCCGAGACGGACGCCGCGACCAGCGAAGAGGAAAGGGAGCGACTCCGAGGAGAGGTGCTCCAGCGGATCGAGGGCTCGCTGCTCGAAGAGTACGGCAGTCAGATCGCCGGAGACTCCGTCTGGGTCCAGATGATTCCGCTCTACAACGGCGGACGCTACTCGGCCTACGTATTCAATCGGTTCACCGACGTTCGGATGGTCGTCGCGGCCGAGTTGCAGATGGGCTTCTTCGGAGGAGATCCCGACAATTTCACCTACCCGCGGTACGCACTCGACTTCGCCTTTCTCCGGATCTATGGCAAGGACGGAGCTCCGTACCGCCCGACGCACTGGTTCGGTTGGAGCCTGGACGGCGTGGAGGAGGGGGACGTCGTCTTCGTGATCGGAAACCCGGGTTCGACCAATCGGCTCAAGAGCATCGCCCAGCTGGAAATCATGGCCCGCAAGGCGGACGCCGAGCGTCAGTTGAAAGCGGCGATCGCCGCCGATCCGCAGTTGGCCGCGGAATATGGAGACGTGTTCGACCGGCTGGCCGCCATCCAGGCCGAGCGTCGTCCGATGGCGGCCCGGCACGCGGCCTTCATGCAGATGAACAACCGTGGATTCTCGTCGGCCATCCAGCGCCGCGCCCGCCTGGGCCTGGGCTGGCTGGAGGCGAAGCAGGAGGGCCAGCCGGCCGATTCGCTGGCGCTGATGGCCGAGGAGATGTCCCGGATCACGGACTCGAATCCGTTGCTGGAGCGTATGCTGCTCGTGGCCCGATTCGATGACTTCCAGCGGTACCTCGGATCGGACGACCCGATCGTGCGCTCGGCTCTCGGGGGGCGCACTCCGGAACAGGCGGCCGACTACCTGATCGAGAATTCGGTGTTCGCGTCGGCGGAGGCGACTCGAGCGGCGATGGACGCAGGTACGCTCGCGCCGGACGATCCGGGCATCATTCTCGCCCGGGCGTTGCGGCCCGCCTATCGGGACTATCTGGATGCGATGAACCGGCTCGGTCCGGAAGAGGCGAAGCTCGAATCCGATCTGGGTCGGGCTCGCTTCGCGGTGTACGGCCGCGATGTTCCACCGGACGGTACGTTCTCGCCGCGAATCACGGACGGAGTCGTGAAGAGCTACGAGTACAACGGGACCGTGGCTCCCCCGTACACCACCTTCTATGGGGTGTACGATCGGTACGTCGCGCACGGTCGTGGGGAAGGACTCGGCGCCGAGTGGGAGCTGCCGCTGCGCTGGCGCACGCCGCCCACCGGTCTCGATCTGGCGACGCCACTCAACTTCGTCTCTACGTCCGATACCTATGGCGGCAATTCCGGCTCGCCGGCGGTCACACCGGACCTCGAGCTGGTGGGCCTGAACTTCGACCGCAACATCGACGGGCTCTCCCGTGACTTCATCTACCTGCCGGCGCGGGGCCGGAACGTGATGGTGGACGTGCGGGCGATCCGGGAGGCGCTGGAGAAAGTGTACGGCGCCGGCCGGATCCTGCAGGAGTTGAACGCCGGAGCGCGATGAGCTTTCAGGAACTGTTTCGCCGACGCGTCCCGCAGGTCGCCGGGGTCTACCTGGCGGCCGGCTGGGCGCTGATCGAGTTCACTGACTGGGCGGTCGATCGGTTCTCGCTGAGCGAGCACATCACCGACGTCCTCATGGCCCTCCTGCTGTTCGGGCTGCCGCTGGTCCTGCTTCTGGCCTGGCGGGTGGGCGCAGCAGAGGGAGACCCCGAGGGGCCGGAGCACGAGATCGGGTTCAAGCCCGGCGGCGATTCTCGCTCCGCGGCGGCCGAGGGGGAGAACTCCGTGGCGGTCCTTCCGTTCGCCAACCTGAGCGACAGCGCGGACAACGAATACCTGAGCGACGGACTGAGCGAAGAGATCATCAACGCCCTCACCCGGGTCGCGGGTCTCAAGGTGGTGTCCCGGACCTCGGTGTTCGCGTGGAAGGGAAAGCCGGGCGATGTGCGCGAGATCGGTCGCGTACTCGGGGCTCGATCCGTGCTGGAGGGGAGCGTCCAGCGGTCGGGAGACAGGCTTCGCGTCACCACGAGACTGGTGGACGTGGATAGCGGTTTTCAGCTCTGGTCGGGCCGGTACGATCGATCGATGGAGGACATCTTCGCGATCGAGGACGAGATCGCGGGGAGCGTCACCCGGGCGCTTCGCGTCCTGTTCGAGAACGAAGACACCGGACCGAGCCCGGCAAGGGACCAGCCGTCGGACGTCCGTGCGTACGACTATGTTCTGCGCGGCCGGCAGTTTTTCCGAAGAACCCGGAAAGCGAGTCTCGAGTTCGCTCTGGAGATGTTCCGGAAGGCGATCGAGATCGATCCCGAGTATGCGGAGGCGCGGGCGGGCGCCGCGTACTCCGGCGCCCTCCTGCGCATGTACTATCCGACCGTGGAAGGAGTGCTGGAGGAAGCGGACGAACAGAGCCGACGCGCCATCGAACTGGCGCCCGACTCGCCGGATGCGCACGCAGCACGTGGATTCGTCGAGTTTCAGCTGGGCGAGCTGGACGCGGCGGAGGACAGCTTCGACCGGGCAATGCGGCTGGATCCCTTCCAGTTCGAATCACGCTATTTCCTGGGCCGAATCCGATTCCAGCAGGGCAGGCACGAAGAGGCCGCGAGACTGTTCGACGAGGCCCTCGAGGCGCGGGAGGATTACCAGGCCGCCTTTTTCGGGGCACAGGCTCGAGAAGCGCTCGGGGACGTCGAAGACGCGACCCGTCACTACGGAACCGCACTGGAAGTGGCGGAGAGGCACATGGACCTGAATCCCGACGATCCAAGGGCCGCGACGATGCGCGCGGTCTCGCTATGCCGGCTCGGTCGGCTCGAGGAAGGGAAGGAGTGGGCGGAGCGGGCCCTGGTGATCGACCCCGCGGATGCGGGAGTCCGCTACAACGTGGCCTGCCTCTTCGCTCTCGAAGATGAGCCGGAGCGAGCGATCGACTGCCTCGAGGAGGCGATCGCCGCCGGATACGGGGGCGACGTCGATACGGTGGCTCGCATGCAAGCAATCTGATATATTAGATATCAGCCTCCTGGCTGGGAGAGGCTGTTTCGGACGGATTCTGCCGGGCGCGACGTCGAACGGAGCCGACGATGACGGGACCGGGTGTGATCCAGCTGATGTCGCTTCGCGAGCAGGTCTACGAGCACCTGCGCGAATCGATCGAGGCCGCAGGTCTACGAGCACCTGCGCGAATCGATCGAGGCCGGGGCCCTCGAACCTGGCACCTTCCTCGACCAGAACCGGATCAGCGCCGACCTCGGGATCAGCCGGACCCCCCTTCGGGACGCGCTTCTTCAGCTCGATCTCGAAGGTTTCGTCGAGGTTCTGCCTCGTCGCGGGGTGAGAGTCCGGCGACTGACCCTCGACGACATCCGCCACCTCTACGAGATCATCGGGGCTCTCGAGGGCGCCGCGCTCCTGTCGTCGGGCGGTGCGCTCGATGGTGGGGAGATCATGCGTCTCGAACGGTTGAACCGGTCGATGTCATCGGCTCTCGATTCGTCCGACTTCGACGCGTATTACGCCCTGAACGTTGATTTTCACGGCGTATTCCTCTCCCGGTCGGACAACGAGGAACTGAAGCGCACGGTTCGCGTCTGTCGCCAGCGACTGTACGATTTCCCGAGAGAGCGCGCCTTCGTGCCCGAATGGGAGCGGCGCTCGATCGAGGAGCACGCTTCGCTCGTCGACCTGG
>JARRPA010000303.1:0-2833 GCA_037383305.1 Gemmatimonadota bacterium
ATCGACCCCCTCACATCCCACCGTGTCCTCAGCCAGATAGACCCATTGAACCACGCGGATCGCATCCCGGTAGCCCGCTGCCGCGCCTTCATCCGGCGGCCTCACCGACTCGCCCACCACCCGCGCCCGGATCGGGCGCTCTCCCCCGACGTTCAAGTCCTGCGCCGCCACTCGCAGATCCGCCCCCGGGGCCTCGAAGACCCACGCGACCTCCGAGGAACTGCAGGGCTGAAACGCCAGTCCTTCCCCGTCCACTCTCAGGAGCCCTTCGAGTGTGTCCGTCACGATCCGGCCGCTTGCGTCGGACGCTTCGGGCGAACCAGCTTCACCGGAGTCCTCGCCGCAGGCCGTGAGCCACCCTGCGGCGACAGCCAGGAATCCCCACCCGACGAGGCGCCGCCATGTCGAATCCCGGCTACCTGCTGCATGCATGTTTCTGCTTCTCCCTGGCCGCAAGCGGTTGTGGAGGCGGCCGCGACGCGCACGACGACTCGTCCTCTTCTTCCATCGACGACGCCTCCGGCATCATCTCCTTCGAACTCGACCGCATCGGCGACGACGGCCTCATCGGACCGCCCGACGGACGGCGCTCCGTGATGTACGAATTCTGTGTCCCGGCCGACAGCGCCCGCACGGCCGAGGTTCGGGCCATCGATCCATCGCTGGAGCTGTACCCGGCGTCCCGTGGGCGCGCCGAGTGCTCGGACGCGCAGATCCTCTGCGTCGGCTCGACGCACCAGCCCGGGTGGCGAGCGATTCTCGAGCGGCTCGCGGCCCTCGATTACGTGACGCGGATTGACGAGGTCGTCTGGGAATGAGCGGTCAGGGCACCGGCACGATTCGATATCTGACCGCGTAGCCGATGCCCAGATCATCCCGCTCGACCCCGTAAACGGCTCCATTCGCGAACCGCCGGGGCGAGAAGCCCGGTGGCAGCGTGAGCCGAGCGATGAGGCTCCCGTCGGCCTCGAAGACGTCCAGGCTCCGGGACGCTCCCTCGTCGAAAGATTCGGCCGTCCAGGGCAATGCGAAGAGTCGACCGTCGGGGTGCGATGCCCAGAGATCCACCACGTGAGGAAGAAACTCCGGCCAGCGCGCGCGTCCGAGCGCCTGTTCGATGAGGGCGGCTCCGCCGGGTCCGCTGGCGGCGGACGATCGCAATCCTGCGATCAGCCTCTCCTCGATCGCCGGAGTGACTCGGATCGCGTCACGATCCAGGGTGATCGCTCGCAGCGGCGTGCCCTCTCGATCGAAGGCCCGCAATTCGTACGGAGTGCCGGGGGACCACCATACGAGTCCATCCGGCCCGATGGACCACGCAGGCCGGACGGGCACGATCTCGATCGGTGACGATGGACTCGCCGGCGTGGCGGGCAGCGACCATCGCACGATGGTGTCGCGGCCCGTCCCGTTCAGCTCCTGATCCGCAAAACGAATCAGGGCGTGAGCGACGAGCGGGCCCTGGCCGGGGCCCGGCACCGCGAACAGGTCGCCCAGCGCCTCTCCGTCCGGCGCCACCTGCCAGTCGGCGAACCGTGCCGGGAGCGGCTGGCCGTTCGCGTCACGGGACTCCGTGAGTCGCGACGAGCCGAGATAGCGACCATCGGCGTCGAATCGATGGAGAGCAGGCGGAAAGGCCGAGCCGACCACCACGGTTCCGTCGTCGATCTCGAAGAGAGTCGAAGGCGTGCGGAGCTCGCCGGGCCCGTCGCCCTCTCCACCGAAGTGGACCACCCGGGATCCATCCTCGCCGAATCCGCTGATCCGGCGGCTCTGGGCGTCCACCACCCACAATCCGCCGGACGCGCGTGGAGCCACGTCCGCTATGCGCCCGAAAGCCGCTTCCCCGTCGACGGCGCCCACTCGAAGCTTCGATCCCACCGTCCACTCCGCGATCCGGGAGCGGCTCTCGATGTTCCGTGCGACGGGAACCCCTTCGGGCAGCGAGGCATCGGTCGCATCGGACGCGGGCGGACCGCATCCGGCCAGGACGGCGACGGCCCCGACCGTGGCGGCGACGATCGAATGGATCTCGCCCGCCCTGCAGATCGGAGGCGATCCGGTGCCACGCGACGGATCACCCCGTCGCGGAAAAGACTGGTGGTGCATGCGCCCTCCCGGTCAGTCCCCGCCCCTCGCGACCAGGTACCGATACGCGACCGGAATGGCGACGAGCACGAAGAGAGTGCTCGAGATCAGGCCACCGATGGTCGCCAAGGCGAGGGAATTCCAGATGTTCTCGTCCTGGGACTCGGCGAACAGGACGAGCGGTAGCAACCCGAAGACCGTGGTGAAGGTGGTCATCAGGATGGGGCGCACGCGCTCGAGCGTCCCTTGAAGGATCGCCGCGCGAGTGGGAAGCGTCCGCCGGAGCTCCCCGATGTGGTAAACGATCAGGATCGCGTTGTTTACCACGATCCCGGCCATCATGATCGTTCCGATGTAGGCGGTTCGCGTGAAGGTGGCGTTCGTGTAGAAGAAGATCAGGAATACGCCGATCAGCGCGAGCGGCAGCGTGAGAAGCACGACGAACGGCGCGGCGAGAGACTCGAAGAGCGCCGCCGTCACCATGTAGATGAGCAACACGGCGAAGATCAGGGCGAGATAGACCTGTGTCTGTTCCTCTTCTGTCCAGCGCCAGTCCTCCTCCGCATCGATGCTGAATCCGGGCGGCAGCTCGGTGGCCTCCACCACGGCGTCACGGATCAGGTCGCCCAGTTTTCTGGGCCCTCGGAACTCCCAGGCGACGGTGCGTTGATACTGCTGGTCCTCGCGAAGGATGCGTGCGAGCACGTCGCGACGGTCCACCCGCGCGACGTCGGCCAGGCGGACA
>JARRPA010000304.1:0-4587 GCA_037383305.1 Gemmatimonadota bacterium
TCTCGCGCGGCCTCGAGCTTCACCGGATCGAAGCCGGCCTCCTCGGCGTTCGCATATCGCATCCAGTCGTCCGCCGGGACGCGCCCGGTCGTTGTCTGGCCGGCCAGCGATGCGGGAATCGCCAGAAGCAGGGCGAGCAGGACGGACCGGACGGGCGGCAAGGTGCGCGGCGATCGCAGCATGGACATGCCTCGTGCGTGGAGTCTCGATTGACGACGAATGATCCGGCGTAGCGTAGCCCTCTGCCACAGCTGTAGGACACTTCGATCCGCAGCTCCGTTGCGGCAGCCGGTCGAAGCCGCGTTCGGGCCAACCGGCGCCCGCGGGTTGTGCGGTTCCGGGGAACGGCTATGCTTCAACTGGCGGATCGACCGGTTCGAGAGGAATGAAAGTCGGGAGTGGGCGAGTTGAAAGATCACCTGCAGATCACTTCGGCCGGTCGGCGGAAACTGCCGGAGGCCTTCCGAGATTCCGAGCGCGCGGCCCGTCCACGGTCCGGGTCGCTGCTGGCCGCACTGTCCGTCGTGACCCTCGCCCTTCCGGCCGCCGCGCAGGAAGTCCCCGACCCGTACCAGCCGAGGCCCTACGTGCAGATCGAGCATCCCGAGTGGAGCCGGGCGGCGGCACTCTACCAGGTCAACACCCGGCAGTTCACGCCCGAGGGCACATTCGTCGCCGCAAAGGAGGAGCTTCCGCGGCTCAAGGCGCTCGGCATCGACATCGTCTGGCTGATGCCGATCCACCCGATCGGGGAGTTGAACCGAAAGGGGCCCCTGGGGAGCCCCTATTCGGTGAAGGACTATTACGGGGTGAATCCGGAGCTCGGGACGCCGGCGGATCTGCGGGCCTTCGTGGACGCGGCTCACGCTCTCGACATGCACGTGATCCTCGACTGGGTCGCCAATCACACGGCATGGGACAACGTCCTCGTCGAAGAGCATCCCGAGTGGTACGAACGGGACTGGAAGGGCGACTTCCGGCCGACGCCCTGGTGGGACTGGTCGGACATCATCGACCTCGATTACTCGCAGCCCGGCCTCCGACGCTGGATGACCGAGGCGATGAAGCACTGGGTCCGCGAATTCGGAATCGACGGCTTCCGCTGCGACGTGGCCGGCTTCGTGCCGCTCGACTTCTGGGAGAACCTCCGGGCCGAACTCGACGCGATCCGGCCTGTGTTCCTGCTGGCCGAATGGGAATCCCGCGATCTGCATGCCCGGGCGTTCGACGCGACCTACGCATGGAGCTGGTACGAGGCCATGCACCGGATCGCGATCGGCGATGCGGATGTGACCCAGCTGTTCATCTACTATTCGTGGAACGAGAGCGCCTATCCCGATGGTGCCATGCGCATGACGCACGTCAGCAATCACGACAGGAACGCCTGGGAGGGCACGCAGTTCGAAGCGTTCGGCGCGGCGCTCGAACCGGCCATCGTGCTGTCCGTCGTCGGGGACGGGATCCCGATGATCTACAACGGGCAGGAGGCCGGTAACGAGCGGCGACTCGCCTTTTTCGACCGCGATCCGATCGAATGGAAGGCGCACTGGGTGGGCGACCTCTACCGGAATCTGCTGGCCCTGAAACACGCGAAGACGGCTTTGTGGAACGCTCCCTGGGGAGCGCGGATGGTCAAGATTCCCAATGATGACGAATCCGCGGTGCTCAGCTTCGTCAGATGGAACGAGGGGGAAGGAGTATTCGCCGTTTTCAACCTGTCGGGCGAGGCTCGCACCGTGACCTTCCGGGATTCCCTGCACCACGGAGAGTACCAGGACTGGACCGGCGGCGAACCGGTCGTGTTCGGGCCGGAGTCGCGGCTCGAGCTCGAGCCCGTCGAAAGCGTCGCGCTCGTCGCGTCCATCCTGCTCGCGTTCTCGATCGATGCGCTCGAAGCGGAGTTGTCGGCCTAGATGTCGGAGCCCCGTCGTTCGCGCGTCCGGCCGGAGTCGCTGCCCATCATCGGGTGGCGCGAGTGGGTGCGACTACCCGGGCTCGGAATCGACTTCATCAAGGCGAAGGTGGACACGGGGGCCCGAACCTCCTCCCTCCATGCCTTCGACCTCGAGGAATTCGTACGGGACGGCATCGCGCACGTGCGGTTCATGATTCACCCGGAGCAGCGGAAGCCGCGGCCGGAGATCCCCGCCGAACTGCCTCTGCTCGCCCGCCGACGGGTGCGGGATTCGGGAGGGAAGGTGGAACTTCGGCCGATCGTCGAGACACAGGTCGAGCTGCACGGTCGGCGCTGGCCGATCGAGCTGACTCTGACACGCCGGGACGCCATGGGATTCCGCATGCTGCTCGGCCGTCAGGCGATCCGGGGCCACTTCATCGTGGACCCCTCGGGTTCGTACTACGCGGGGAAGCGTCCCCGCCGAAAACGTTCTTCGTGAGGACCAGTGAAAAATGAAGCTTGCGATACTGTCCCGGGCGCCGAATTGCTACAGCACCCGCCGGCTTCGCGAGGCGGCGATCGAGCGCGGGAACGACGTGGACGTGCTCGATACGCTCAAGTTCTCGATTGAAGTCGAGCAGGAGGGGCCGGATCTGTACTACGCATCGAAGCCCGTCGACGGCTACGACGCGGTGATTCCCAGGATCGGTGCCTCCATCACGCACTTCGGCACCGCGGTCGTGCGGCAGTTCGAGCAGATGGATGTCTACACGCCGGTATCGTCCCACGGAATCGCGAATTCCCGGGACAAGCTCCGTGCCCTTCAGATTCTCAGCCGGCACGAAATCGGATTGCCGCACACCGCTTTCGTGCGGAGGAAGCAGGACGTGCTTCCGGCCATCGAGAGGGTCGGCGGGGCGCCGGTGATCATCAAGCTGCTGGAGGGGACGCAGGGCGTGGGCGTCATCCTGGCGGATTCGGTGAAGATCGCCGAGGCGATCATCGAGACCCTGCAGAGCACGAAACAGAACGTGCTGATTCAGAAGTTCGTGGGAGAGAGCTCAGGTCGGGACATCCGGGCCTTCGTCATCGGAGATCGGGTGGTGGCTGCGATGCGGCGGGTCGCCCAGGGAGGTGATTTCCGCAGCAACGTCCATCGCGGAGGACTCGCCGAGCCGGTCGAACTCGACGCTTCGTATCGCGAAACGGCGCTGCGATCGGCACAGATCCTGGGCCTCAAGGTCGCGGGCGTGGACATGCTGGAGGGCAAGGACGGTCCCCAGGTGATGGAGGTCAACTCCTCGCCGGGACTCGAAGGGATCGAAAGCGCGACGAAGCTCGACATCGCCGGAGCGATAATGGACTACATCGCGGACCAGGTGAACTTTCCCGAGCTCGACGTGCGGCAGCGACTCTCAGTGAGCGCCCGGTACGGGGTCGCCGAGCTGCACCTGGGCGAGAATTCGGCGCTCTCCGGCAAGACGATTCAGGATTCCGGGCTTCGCGACCGCGACATCGTGGTTCTCACACTCCATCGCGGCCACACGGTGGTTCCCAATCCGAGGGGAACACGGGTGATGGAGGTGGATGACCGCCTGCTCTGCTTCGGAAAACTCGATGCGATGCGGGACCTGGTGCCCGCGCGGCGTCAACGCAAGCGGCCTCGCACGAAGCCCCTCGACACGGCGATCGGAACGGACGAGGATCGGGAGTGATGGCTCGGAAGAGTCGAAAAGATGTGGGAGCGTGGCCGGGCCGGAAGATCGCGCCCGGTGAATCGGCCGAGTTGAAACTCACGGTCAGCAAGAGCTACTCCGGGACCTCGATCCGGGTGCCGGTGCACGTTTGGAGAGCGAAGAAGCCGGGCCCGGCCGTGTTCATCTCCGCCGCCGTTCACGGAGATGAACTGAACGGCACCGGTACGATCCGGCACATCATCCAGGAGCGTCCGTTCGATCTGCGCGCCGGGAGCCTCGTGCTCGTCCCGGTCGTGAACATACTCGCATTCGAACAACTCTCCCGGTATTCGCCGGATCGCAGGGACCTGAATCGTTCGTATCCGGGGATCAAGCGGGGCAGCCTGACGAGCCGTCTCGCCCACGTGATCTTCGACAACATCGTGGAGCGCTGCGACTACGGGATCGACCTGCACACGGCGGCCGTCCGACGGACCAACTACCCGAACACGCGTGCGGACATGGACCAGGAAGCCACCGCGCGACTGGCGACGCTGTTCGGGGCCGAACTGATCATCAACTCGCCGGGACCGGTCGGCAGTCTTCGCCGGTCGGCGGTACAGGCCGGCTGCGCCACGATCCTGCTCGAAGCCGGCGAAGTCTGGAAGGTCGAGCCGGCCGTGGTCGAGTACAGCCTGCGCGGAATTCGTAACGTCCTCGTGGGGTTGAAGATGATCGAGGGCGAGATCGTCGAGCCCGAGTTCCGGGTCGTGGCCGAGGAGACGAAGTGGATCCGGGCCGAGAGGGGCGGATTTCTGAGGTTTCACGTTCACCCCGGAGATCCGGTGGACACGGGACAGCCGATCGCCACCAACACCAGCCTCTCCGGAAAGACGCTGTACACGCTCAAGGCGCCCCGGGAAGCCATCGTGCTCGGCATGACGACCCTGCCGGCGGTCTCGCCGGGCGATCCGGTCGCGCACCTGGCCTACCCGAGTGCCCGCGCGTTCCAGA
>JARRPA010000305.1:0-2825 GCA_037383305.1 Gemmatimonadota bacterium
GCCGCAGAGATTGGCCAGTCGGTTGTTGTCGGCGGGCTCCAGGACGAGGTCCCTGGCTTCATTCACGGCTTCCAAGAGAAGATGACACTCCCCGTGAGAAATTGAGCGCTTCCTAGCCTACCCCGTCCACATGCCGAGGAAAAGTCACGAAGCACGGCGGGCCGGCTCGCCGGCCAGCCGGCCGCGCAGCGAATTCGGCATGGCGCGGGTGATCTCGACATCGACGAACTGTCCGATCAGCGACGTATCGCCGTCGAAATTCACCCAGCGCATGTTCTCGGTTCGGCCGGCGATCTGGCCGTCGTGCCGCTTCGCCGGACGTTCCACGAGTACCCGCTGGATCGTACCCACCATCGATTCGCTGATCGCGGCCGCCTGCTGAGCGATACGCGCCTGCAGCAGGGCGAGACGTCGCTTCTTCTCCTCGAGCGATACCGGGTCCGGCAGCGAGGCCGCCGGCGTGCCGGGCCGGGCGCTGTAAACGAAACTGAAGGACTGGTCGAAACCCACGTCCGCGATCAGTTTCATTGTCGCGTCGAAATCCGCCTCCGTCTCTCCCGGGAAGCCGACGATGAAGTCCGAAGAAATGGAGATCCCGGGTCGCGCTGCACGCAACCGGCGCAGCTTCTGGCGATACTAGAGCGCGGTGTGGCCGCGCTTCATCAGCGAGAGGATGCGGTCCGAACCACTCTGCACCGGCAGGTGGAGGTAGGACGCGAGCTTCGGCACTTCTGAATACGCCCGAATCAGCGAGTCCGTGAACTCCACCGGATGCGAGGTGGTGAAGCGGATGCGTTCGATCCCCTCCACCGCGGCCACGTAGTGGATCAATGTGGCGAGATCGGCCGTCCGACCGTCGTGCATGGGCCCCCGATAGGCGTTCACGTTCTGACCGAGCAGATTCACCTCCCGCACGCCCCCCGCCGCCAGCCGGGCCACTTCCACGATCACGTCATCGAACGGCCGGCTTATCTCTTCACCCCGGGTGTACGGCACGACACAGAACGAGCAGTACTTGCTGCAGCCCTCCATGACCGAGACGAACGCCGCGGGCCCCTCGGCACGCGGCTCCGGCAGACGATCGAACTTCTCGATCTCGGGGAAAGAGACGTCCACCACCGGTTCGCCCCGGCTGCGGACCCGCTCCAGCATGTCGGGCAACCGGTGCAGCGTCTGGGGACCGAACACGATGTCGACGTAGGGCGCCCGGCGGATCACCGCCTCCCCCTCCTGGCTGGCGACACAGCCACCGACGCCGATGACGAGTCCGGGACGCTCGGCTTTCAGCCGCTTCCAGCGACCGATCTCGGAGAATGTCTTCTCCTGGGCCTTCTCCCGGATCGAGCAGGTGTTGACCAGGAGCACGTCGGCTTCGGCGGGATCCGCCGTAGGCTCGAGGCCGTGGGAGTCGCGCAGCACGTCCGCCATCTTTTCCGAGTCGTACTCGTTCATCTGGCATCCGTAGGTACTGATATAGAGTTTCCCGCCCATGCGCGTCGCCCGTGGCCTCGTCCCGGCATCCGATCCTAGCGCAGGAATCCCAGGCTTTCGAGGACCACCAGTATGCGGTGGGCGGCCAGGTCGGGCGACATCTCCTCCGTGTCGATACGGATCTCCGGATTCTCCGGTTCCTCGTAAGGATCGCTGACGCCCGTGAACTCCTTGATGATCCCGGCACGGGCCTTCGCGTACAGACCCTTGCGATCCCGCTCTTCACAGACCTCGAGCGGCGTCGCGACATGGACCTCGACGAAGCCACCGAGCGGCTCGATGAGCTGGCGTACTTCGCGGCGCGTCCGTGTGTAGGGTGCGATCGGGGCACAGATCGCGATGCCACCGTTCTTCGTGATTTCGCTGGCCACGAATCCGATACGCAGTATGTTGAGATCCCGGTGCTCCTTCGAGAAACCGAGTTCGCTGGAGAGGTTCTTGCGTACGATATCCCCGTCCAGCAGGGTCACGGGACGTCCGCCCGTTTCCAGCAACTTCACCATCAGCGCGTTGGCGATCGTCGACTTGCCGGAGCCGGAGAGTCCGGTCATGAACACCGTGAATCCCTGCTTATGTCGCGGCGGATGGGTGCGTCTGAGCTCGGCGACCACCTGCGGGAACGAGAACCAGTCCGGAATCTCGAGCCCCTCCTGCAGACGCCGACGCAGTTCGGTCCCGGAGATGTTCAGCACGTTGTCCTGATCCGTCGTCTCGTCGAGCGGCATGTACTGGGCCTTGTTCTCCGCGTACACCATGAGGCGGAACGGCACCATCGAGATGTCCAGCTCCTCTTCGTGTTCCCGGAACAGGGTCTGCGCGTCGTAGGGGCCGTAGAAGTCGCGACCCTGGCTGTCCTTGCCCGGACCCGCGTGGTCGCGGCCGACGATGAAGTGCGTGCAGCCGTAGTTCTTGCGGATGATGGCGTGCCACAGCGCCTCGCGGGGTCCCGCCATGCGCATCGCCAGCGGCAGCAGGCTGAGCGAGGTGGTCTGGTCCGGATAATGATCCAGCAGATGCTCGTAGCAGCGCACCCGGGTGTAATGATCCACGTCGCCCGGCTTCGTCATGCCTACGACCGGGTGGATGAGGAGGTTCGCTTCCACCTCCTTCGCGGCACGGAAGGTGAGTTCCTGATGGGCGCGGTGCATCGGGTTGCGGGTCTGGAATGCCACCACCTTGCGCCAGCCGAGCTTGCGGAACCGGTCCCGCATTTCCCGCGGCGTGTCGCGCAGGTGTCGGAAGTCGTAGTGGATCGGGGCCTCGACGCCCCGGAGCGGCCCGCCGAGGTACACCGGACCGGAACGGTTCAGGAGATAGTCGACGCCGGGATGGGT
>JARRPA010000306.1:0-3252 GCA_037383305.1 Gemmatimonadota bacterium
ATCCGCGTCGAGTTCGGTCCCGGTCTCACGGTGCTGAGCGGCGAGACCGGGGCGGGGAAGTCGATCGTGGTGGGAGCTCTCTCGCTGTTGCTCGGGGAGCGGGCGGCCTCCGAGGTGATTCGTGCGGGGGAAGAGCGGGCCCTGGTCGAGGGAGTGTTCGAGATTCCCGACGATCCGCTCTTCCTGGAGCGTTGCGATGAGGCCGGGATCGATCTGTCGGACGGCTGGCTCATCCTGAAGCGGGAGCTGCAGCGTGAGGGGAGGAATCGGGCCTGGGTCAACGGATCCCCCGCGACCGCAGGGCTGATCGGAGAACTGGGCTCCGCCCTCGTGGACCTGCACGGGCAGCACGAGCACCAGGCCCTACTGCGCCCCGCGCCCCAACGCCGGATCATCGATGAGTATGCGCAAGCCGTTCCTCTCGCGAGGGAAGTACGCGCGGCCTGGGAAAGCGAGCGCGATACCCGGACGGAGCTGGAACGGGTCCGGAAGAAGGTGCAGGCGGCGCGCGAGAACGCGGATCGGCTCCGCCGGAAGGCGGAGGAGATCGAGGCGGCCGGGCTGAAAGACCGAGCTCGAGGCGTTGTTCGATACGGGACTGGCGAGCCTCGCCGAGCTCGGTCGACGACTGAGGGACTATCGGTACTCCGTGGAGCACGATCCCGGACGCCTCGCGACTCTCCGCCAGCGGCAGGAGCTCCTGGGCCGTCTGCGCCGAACGTACGGCGGCACGGTCGAGGATCTGATCGGGGCGGGCCGGGATGCACGGACCGAACTCAGGGAGATCGAGATCTCGGAGGCGGAGGTCGGCCGGCTGGAAGGAGCCCTGGAGGAGTGTCAGGCGGAGCTTTCGACCCTGGCGGATCAACTCGGGTCGCTGCGCCGCGCCGCGGCCGGACGACTCGAATCCGAGGTGTCGTCACAGCTCGCCGAGCTCGGGATGCCGGGCGGCCGGTTCCGGGTGGAGATCCGCTCGCGCGACACTCCCGGTCCCGACGGTGCGGAGACGATTCGCTTCCTGGTCAGCCTCAATCCCGGCTTCGAGCCCGGACCGTTGAGCCGCGTCGCCTCGGGCGGCGAATTGAGCCGGGTCATGCTGGCACTGAAGAGCGTACTGGCCGAGGCCGACGCGGTTCCGTGCCTGGTGTTCGACGAGATCGATGCAGGTGTCGGAGGACAGATCGCCCACGCAGTGGCCGATCGGCTGGGCACCGTCGCGGGGTCGCACCAGGTGTTCGCGATCACGCACCTCGCCCAGATCGCGGCGCGCGCCGACATGCATTACCGCGTGGAGAAGGTGGACCGGGCGGGAAGCGTGGCGACACGCCTCGTCCGCCTCCGCGAGGAGGAGCGTCCGATCGAGATCTCCCGGATGCTCGGTGGCGATCCGGAAAGCGAAGTATCGCTGAACCACGCCCGGGAACTTCTGGCGCGCGGCCGACCGGGCGGGGACTCCGTCGTCAGAAGAGCTGGAGGGGCACCCGCAGACTGAACGTCACGATGTCGGAGGCCGGCGTCATCCCGCCGCCCCCCGCGATGGACCCCTGCCATATCAGTGCGAGCTCCACGGGGAAATTCGCGATCCCTGCGAGATATCTCGGCGTCGTGCGATACCAGCCGCCGATCCCCAGCCGATGCCGGGTCTGACCGGTCCCGGCTCCGAGCGGCGACGGATCCGGCCCGCCGGCCCCCGTGTACGAATCCTCTCCCTTGCTGCGCCAGCGATATTCGAGGCCCAGCGAAAGCGTTTCGTTGAGTCGGAAGCGGGGCGAGAGCCGCAGCTCGAAGATGTCTCCCAGATCCCGGGAGACGGTCCGCTCCTGCGCCGCGTAGGCGAATGGCGACCCCTGGGTCCTCACCCGCACCACCAGTTCATCCTCGAGTTGCAGCACGTATCGCAGGCTGCCCACCACCCAGAGCCAGCGACCGAACTGGGCGTCCTGCCAGAGGCCCAGCTCGGCGCTCGTCGCTCCGGTACCGATCGGCTGCTGGAGTGCGCTCGAGGCCACGAGGTAGGGATCGGCATCGGGGGCGGAGAGAGGAAGCCGGAAACGGGCGCCCGCGGAGGTTCGGAATCGGATGCCGCCGCCCCGCAGGTCCGGCTCACGGGCAGAGCGGAATCGGGCCTCGTCCACCGGCAGGATCGGATCGAAGGTGTCGAGCAGGAGCACCCGGAGCCCCACTGCGATCTCGCCCGGTGACCAGCCACGCACCGTGGTCTGCAGTGAATCGAGCCCGATGGGAGGGCTTCCCAGAATGCGCTGGAAGTCGGAGGTCTGCGCCGAATCGGGAAGCGTGAATCCGGGCAGCTCGAGTCCGAATGCCTGGTATCCCGCCGAGAGATCGGCGTATCGGCCCGACATCTCGACGCCCGCGTCCGAGCTCGCGATCGGCAGCAACCCGTCGTCATCGACACGAGAGGCCAGCGCGTTCCGATAGGCGCCCGACGCATCCAGAAGCTGGAGCGCCGCCGCTTGCTGGTCCGGGGGCAGTGTGCCTCCCTCGACCAGCGCTTCCAGATCGGAGCGCACCGCGTCGAACGAGCCGAAGTACTGATCGGGCGCGGCGACTACGGTAGACGACGGAACGAATCCGGCGGTGGTCGAATCGAAGGCGAAAGACGATTCCACCGTTCCCCGCACGAGAGGCACCGACAGGTCCACGGCCAGGCGACCGAAGAGCCCGAAGGAAAGACCCAGCGGCACGGTTCGAACATCGCGCGTGATGGAACCGTACACCGTGCTGCCAAGCGATACATCAGTCGCCACGAGCGAATCGTAGCCGAGCGCCGTGGCATCCCGGTTCAGGTCTGCGAGCAGGGGATCAAGGCCCGGAAACAGCCGATTCACGATCGGACCGTCGTAGTCGGAATGCAGCGGCTGGCGGGAGCCACCGTCTCCGCCCTCGGTGAACTGCTCGCTCCAGATCTCCCAGCTGGGGGCGAACTCGATCCACAGCGAGCCGTGCCGTGGCAACCGGGCGTCCCGGTCATAAGCCTGAGCGAAGCCGGCTGAGGGGGCCGCCAGTGCGAGGGCCAGCGTGACCGTGGCCAGAGGACCGGTGAGTGCGGCGCCGGTCCGGCTGCCTGAGCTGATCTGCATCGGCTCTCCACGAGCGAGTCGAGTCCGACGGTGCGGGCGAATATGCTCGTCCACGCGAAACGGGCACAAGTCGGCCTCGATTCGGGCGGTCGCCCCTTTCCCGCATCGGCGTGCTTCGATACGATGTTGCCGCGCCCGGCCGGGCCGGGCG
>JARRPA010000307.1:0-2810 GCA_037383305.1 Gemmatimonadota bacterium
CCGCTGTTCGAGGAGAAGCTGGTCGGGCCGCTCGTTCGAGCTTCAGAAGCGATTCCCGTGTACCGCAGACAGGACGATCCCGCGCTCGTGGATCGCAACGCGGACGTGTTCGAGGCCGTCTACGCAGCGCTGGCGGATGGGGACGCCGTCGGGATCTTCCCGGAGGGGCTGAGCCATTCCGAGCCGTCTCTGGCGACCCTGCGGACCTGGGCGGCCCGGATCGCGCTGGGAGCGGCGGCACACGCCTCCACCGTCGTTCCGATCGTGCCCGTCGGCATCGTCCTACCGACCAAGGACCGCTTCCGCTCCCGGGCGCTGGTCCTGGTCGGGCCCCCGGTCGAATGGTCCGATCTTGCCGACCGAACGGAAGCGGACGTGGAGGCCGTGGGGGAGCTCACCGATCGGATTGAAGACGCGCTGCGCGACGTGACGATCAACCTGGAGCGGATCGAAGACGGTCCGGTGATCCAGTGCGCGGAGGCCGTGTACACCGCGGAGCTCGGGCTCGTTCGGGCGCCTCCGCAGAAGCTGCGCCGGCTGCGCCAGGCGTCGGAAATTCTCCGTGATCTGCGGCGGGAACGGCCGGAGGTCGCCGCCGAGCTGTTCGAGCGGCTGCGCGAGTTCGCGAATGCGCTGGCGCTGCTCGACCTGTCGCCCGCCGGGCTGGAATCGGCGGTGCGTCCACGGGCGGCCGTGCGCTGGTCGGTATGGAACTTGGCGTACTTCCTGTTCGGGGTCCCGATCGCGGCGCTCGGTCATCTACTGTTCTTCGTCCCCTATCAGCTCACCGCGTTCCTGACGCGGGATCCCGGCCTGCCGCCCGACCTGCGGTCGGCGCGAAAGCTGCTCGGCGGGGGTGCACTGTACCTGCTCTGGTGTCTCCTGCTCGCGGTCGCGGCCGGCCTGTGGTTCGGACCGCCCGCCGCGATCGCGGCCGCGGTCAGCCTCCCGCTTCTCGCGCTGCTGACCCTCGCGGTGCGGGAGCGGTGGCGGGATGCACAGCGCGAGCTGCGGCAGTATTTCGTACTGCGGGAGACGGGGAATGTGAGGCGGCGTCTGCTGAGCGAGAGACGGGAGCTGGCGCTGCGCCTGGAGTCGATTCGACGCGGATTCGCGAAGGACGGGGAATGACCGGAGGAGACGACGGGAACGGCCCGGCCGTGCGGGACGGTCCGCGGAACGACCGCCGGTCCCTGTTCGGCTGGGCGATGTACGACTGGGCGAACTCGGCCTATTTCACGACGGTCGCGGCGGCCCTCCTGCCCGCGTATTTCGAGCGCAGCGTGGTGCCGGAAGGCGGGTTCGAGATCTTCGGTCGCCTGCTCTCCGGCGAAGCGCTCTGGGCCTATCTGATCAGCTACGGCACCTTCGTCATCTTCCTCATTTCACCGGTCCTGGGCGCGGTAGCGGACTTCTCGAGCGCGAAGAAAAGGCTGCGGAGGGTGTTCGCGTACGGCGGGGCGCTGTGCACCACGATGTTCGTGTTCGTCGGCACCAGAGACGTGTTGATCACCATGGGCCTCTTCTTCCTCACCCAGGTGGGCTTCGTCAGCGCCAACGTGTTCTACGACGGCTTCCTTCCCGACCTTACGACGCCCGACACGATCGACCGGGAGTCGGCCCGGGGGTACGCGTTCGGCTACATCGGAGGGGGTCTCTACTTCGCGATCGCCCTGCTGCTGGTGACCTTCAACGAGCCGCTCGGGCTCGACAGGGGCATGGCCGTCCGACTGGCTCTCGCGGGAGCGGGCCTGTGGTGGCTCGGGTTCACCGTCTTCGCCCTTCGCTACTTCGAGGAAACCGGCGAGCCGAGCCCGATGCCCGAGGAGCTTCGCGCCGTGCCTCGCCCCGCGGCCTACGCACGGATCGGCTTCGGCCGGATCGGTGCGACGCTGCGGAGACTGCTCGGCTTTCCGCAGCTGCTGCTGTTCCTCGTCGCGTACATGATCTACGTGGACGGGATCCAGACGGTGCTGAACATGTCCTCGGTCTACGCCTCCGGGACCCTCGGCCTCGAGAGCACCGAGATCATGGCCACCTTCCTGATCGTTCAGTTCGTGGCGTTCGGCGGGGCCTGGTTCTTCGGGCGCGTGGCCGGGAGGATCTCGGCGCGCCCGACGATTCTCATCTGCCTGGCCGGCTTCGCGCTGATCACGGTCGCCGCTTACTTCCTGCCCGAGCGGGTGCCGGCCGGTTTCATGGCGCTCGGCGCCTGCGTCGGGTTCGTTCAGGGAGGGGCCCAGTCGCTGAGTCGCAGCCTGTACGGCTCGATGATCCCGGAGGAGGCGTCCGCCGAGTTCTACGGTTTCTACTCCGTGTTGTCGAAATTCGCGGCGATCTGGGGTCCGCTGATCTTCGCACTCGTCGTGACCCGGACCGGCTCGGGGCGGCCGGCGATCCTCGCGCTGATGATCTTCTTCGTGGTGGGCGGCATCCTGCTGGCCCTCGTGGATGTGGAGGAGGCGCGGGCCTCGAAGGAACGCTGGAAGTTCGGAGCGACGGGCGTCGAGACGCTCTGAGCGCAGGACGCGCTTGCCCTTCCCGCCCTGCAGGTCCGATCTTCCAGCGCATGTCCGAGGATACTCCCGCATATCAGAGGTTGTTCGCCGAGCTCAGGCGGCGAAAGGTGTTCCGGGTCGTCGCCGGCTACGGCGCGGCCGGGTTCATCGTGCTGCAGGTAACCGAGCTGATCGCCGATGGTCTGCAACTGCCCTCCGTCGTGCGCACTACGATCACGGTCGCGGTGCTCGTGGGCTTTCCGATCGCTATCGCTCTCGCCTGGGCCCTCGAGCGCGGACCCGGCGGGCAAC
>JARRPA010000308.1:0-3358 GCA_037383305.1 Gemmatimonadota bacterium
GCGAGGCCGAGCGCGCTCCGGTAGCGCGGCTCCGTCGGGTCGGCGTCCACGAGGGCCTGCATCTCGACGCGCGCGGAGTCGAAGGCGGCCCGCGAGGCCGCAGAGTCGCCCGCGAGGCGATGGGCGAGGCCCGCCGCCAGGGTCGCGGGCAGATACTGGAACTGGTTGCTGTGCGCCCCTTCCTCGAAGGAGGCCGCCACAGCGACCGCCGCCCGGGGATTCCGCGCCATCATCTCGAGGTCGTACTGTTGGAAGAGCTCGAGGGAGGCTCGGCTGGCTCCCTGCGTCGTCGCCTCCACCAGCCATCGCCGCGCCGCGGCCGTGTCTCCCGCGGCCGCGATCCGGATCAGAGCGAGCTGGTGGTACACCGCGAAGTAGTCGGGCTGAAGCTCCAGGGCCCGCTCGCAGGAGGCATCGGCCTCGGCGTATTCCCGGAGGAGCCTTCGCGTCTCGCACGAACTGAAATGGGTGTTCGGGTCCCGCGGCGCGAGCTCGGCGGTTCGCTCGTAGCGCCCCAGCGCCTCCCTCATCTCCCCCTTCCGCCGGAGGATGTCTCCGGCCAGCGACTCGAAGTCCGACTCGCCGGGACGGCTCTCGAGGGCCCGTTCGACCTCATCGTCGACTTCGGCACCCTCGACGACCTGTCGGGAGCCAACCATCTCGGACGCGATCACGGCCCTGAGCGCCCAGGCCTCGGCGAACTCGGGGTCCAGCTCGATGGCCTGCGACGCCAGGCGGTCCCCCGTGCGAAGATCGGTCTCCTCGTAGAAGCGGCGGCGCTCCCGGGCCTGCTGGTAGTACTGATACGCCTCGAGGCTCTCGGTCGGCAGGCGCTCGAGCTGCTCGCGCTCCCCGGCCGTGAGGTTGGCCTGTAGCGCTTCGGCGATCGAGGTCGCGATGTCGGTCTGCACGTCGAAGATGTTCGCGGTCGTGAGCTCGCCGTCGTACTGCTCCGCCCACAGGTGCGCGTCCGTGTCCGCGTCGATGAGCTGCACGTTGATCCGGTACCGGTCGCCCGCCCGCTGCACGCCGCCCTCGAGCACGGTCGCCACCCCGAGCTCGGACGCGATCTCCCGCACGTTCTTCGTCGTGTTCCGGTACTCCTGCACGGAGGTCCGCGAGATCACGGTGAGGGCGCCGATCTTCGAGAGCTGCGTCAGGAGGTCGTCGTGCAGTCCGTCCGCGAACGGCTGCGTCTCCTCGTCCCCGCTCAGGTTCGCGAACGGGAGGACGGCGAGAGAGGCCTCCGCCGGGACCACCCCCTCGGAGGCCACGGCCCCGCTGCCGGTCGCCGCGCCGGAGGGCGTGCGCACGAAGGTCAGCCACGCCGCGGCCGCGAGGGCCGCGATTCCGACGAGCGCCAGCAGCCCGGACGGCCAGCGGCGCGACGCCGGCTGCGCCACGATCTCCTGGATCTCCTGCGTCGTCGCGGCCTCCGTGCGGACCACTCCCTGCGGCGTCCGGTCGAATGCCCACGCCAGGGCGACCGCGAGCGGAAAGCCGAGCAGCGCCAGCACGGCGACCCCGGTGAGGAAGGCCTCCGGCAGCCGAAGGGCTTCCTGGAGGACATCGGCCGCCTGGACGATGACGAACGCCGTGGCGCCGTACACCGCCGAGACGCGGAATACGTGGCGTCGCTTCAGCTCGGCGAAGAATCTCTGGAGGCCGGGGGTCTCGGACATGGGCCCGAAGATCGCCGGAACGTCGGGGCGGCGGCAAGGCGAGGTGACGGGGAGGGTCGGCGCGGGCACCGACCCGACCGGACACGCGTGCTTCCCCTCACTCCGCGAACACCATCTCCATCGGAATCCCCGCCGCATCCCTCGCGGGCGTCTCGGGGATCGTCCGCAGGGGTCCGGGCCCGAGCCCGGTGAGAGCTGCGGCGAGTGCATCCACCGCGTCGTCCCGGGCCACCCGCTTCTCTTCGTGAAGCAGGAGCGATCCCAGCGCCCGTTCCGACTCCGGATAGCGCTCCGAAAGAAGCTCGAATCGCTCCCGGAACCCCTCGTCCGTCTTCTTGTTGTGGGTCATCGACCGACCGCCGGCGAAGGCGTGCAGGCAGAGCTCGGGGTGCACTTCGCGGACCCGGCCGATCCACTCGGGTCGCTCCCGCAGGAACTCGTCCACCTGTCGGATCTTCGGAAGGATCGACCAGCTCTGACGAGACAGGCCGCGCCCGGTGAGCTCCTCGCTCAGGGCGTTCGCGGACGCGTAATCCGGCGTGTGGAGTACGGGACGCACGGGAGCGGGAAATACGCTCGACGCCCGCTTCCCCCCGAGCATCCGCCGGGCCAGCACGTCCGGCTCGCGCGGATCGGGCCCTCTCTCGAGCAGTCCGATCGGGATATCGATGAGCACCAGGTCAGGGTCCGGGCGTCGATCGAGAAGCGCGGCGAAGTCGGGCGACACCCAGCTCTCCGGTGACGGATCGTCCAGGCCGCGCATTGCGACGCATGCCCAGCCACCCCGGCAACCGTCGACCCCGATCACCCGCATCTCGTCTCCCCTGTCCCGGATGCAACGAGGGCCTGATCGCAGTTCATCACGTCAGGCCCTCGCCCGCGCTTTAGAAGGCATGTCCCTCTCGGATCGGCGCGCCTTCAAGCTGCGATCAACTCCGCGCCGGTCGACCGCTCCAACGACCGCGATCGGACCGGAAGATCATACCGCTGCGAGCACTCGAGCGCAAGAGCAGCGGCTCATCGTGACAGCTTTGTATCTAGCTTATTCTCAATGGTTTACAGTTATTGTTTTCAACCGATATATAAGTATCTGTGAGGCCGGGAGTTACGGATCGGTTGTCCGACATGGGCCCATTCTCATCGAGCCGACCGCGACCAGCGAACTCGGTCCGCCTGTCGGCGTAGAAATCTTTTTAGGTGACGGCCCGGACTCGCCCGGCCCCTTCCGAAACGGGGCCCGGTCCCTGAGGTTAGGCGTATGGAACCTTCCGCACCCGCGTGGCAGCGGCTATTTGCGGAGTTGAAGCGTCGCAAGGTCTTCCGCGTGATGGCCGTGTACGGCATCGTCGGGTGGGCCGTGCTGCAGGCGATGGACCTCGCCGTGCCCGCCCTGCTCCTTCCGGAGTGGACCTACCGGCTCGTCGCCGTCCTCCTGCTGTCGGGCTTTCCGGTGGCGATCGTGCTCGCCTGGGCGTTCGAGATCGGCCCGGAAGGGGTCCGGCTCACCGCGGCGGCGAAACCCGGCGAGCTCGACGAGATTCTCGCGGCGCCCCGTGCGCGGCGCTGGCCCTCCGGGCTGCTCGCGCTCGCGGGGATGTCGGCGCTCCTGGCGGGGGCATGGTACGCGGGCCGGGCCACGGCGCCGGCCGCGACAAATGCCGCGGCGAGGCCCGAGG
>JARRPA010000309.1:0-2808 GCA_037383305.1 Gemmatimonadota bacterium
ATCTGGAAGAAATCGTCCAGCTCGTCCCAGTCGTCCACGAAGTACATGACCTTGGCGTTGTGCGGACCGAGGTGTTGTGGTCCAGCTTCACCCACCCGAGCAAGCAGCCCCTTCGCGATCGCTTCGTCCAGCACGGGGCGCATCAGCGCATCCCATGAGGCGTTCCACTCGGCCATATCCTGGAAGTTCACGCGGAAGGTCGAGGCGTACATGTGCGAGATGTAGCCGGGCTCGTCGCTCCAGCCCATCTCCTCCATGTCCCAGATTTCGTCCCGGTGCGCGGTGACGCTCCGGCTGGATGCGGCCCACTCGCCGGCCGGAGTGGAAGCCTGGAGACGCTCGAGATACTCGCGCCAGAACACATGGATCGAGGCCCAATCGCACGTGCGGACTACGAACCGGTAGTTGTATTCGTCTCCGCCCGCGTGGTGCTGCATCTGGTTGGAGCCCTCGATCACGCCTTAGTCGACCAGCTCCCGTAGGATCGGAACCGAGTACTCTCGGTACTGCCGGTTCCAATCCTCGGTCTCGGCCATCTGGACGGCGTAGTACGCCTCGTAGACGAACTCCGGCGCTCGATCGTCCTGTGCCGAGAGCGGTCCCGAAATGAGCAGGGCGAACGCTGCAAGGGAAGACACTCTCTTGCGTATTGAGTCTCCTGTTGGAGGAATTCCTCGCTGACTTGCCGGCCCGGAGAACGCAAGAAACAGGGCATAGGTCAAGGTGCACGAACATGCGTAGGAGTCCCAGCCATCCCGTCCGGCAGGCGGGGATCGCCTCACGGGCACCTGCCTGATTCTCCACTCCTGCGGCCGCATGACCACGACGTAGGTCCGGCACGGACGAGAGGCGACCGCGCCGAAGTGGCACAGAGATCTGCAGTCGGTGATGGCGCGTCACGAGACGGCGCTCGCCGACTTCAACAGGGTGCGCGGGCTCGATCCGAGTCTTCCGCCCACACTCGAGCACGCATCGTGGATCTATCGGAGCCGGGGGGGACACAGCCCGACTCTTCGCGGCCATACGGGCGCGGATGGATTTGCCTTGGTGGACGTCCCTGCGGGCCTGAGCCGGCCTTGACAGGAACGACCCTTATGTCGTGACTGAGATGTGAGCTTGTGACCAGGCTTCCGTCACGCGACACCGATCCGGTGGGTAGCTGGCGTGCGACGCGAGCGCTGAGACGCTATTGCCCCTGGCGATTAGGAGGAACTGATGAAGATGGTCCTGATCTCTCCCCCGTTCACGCAAGAGCAGTACGAGAAGACCATCCGGTTGCTGACAGGCGGCGGGAACCGGGTGGAATCTCCGGCCGACTGGCCCGTCGAAGGGCTGCTCGCGCACATCGCGGGACAGGGTGAGAGCACGTTCCGCGTCGTCGACGTCTGGGAGTCGGAGGAGGCCCTCGACCGATTCGCCGACATCATCGGACCGATTCTCCGGGAGGCCGGCGTCGAGGGCGAGCCGGAGGTGTACCCGGCGCACACGTTCCTGGTGGTCTGAAGGCGCTCGACGAAGAATTTCTGGAGCCGGTCCAGCTTCACGGATCCGGACCGGCTCCAGGCGGACGCGACCGGATTCAGTCGGACGCGGTCTCGACCGTCGGGCCGAACTCGTAGAATCCGTCCTTGTGCGCGGTGCACCACTGCGTGATGTCGGGCGCATCGTCGCCCATCGAGCCCGTGAAGGCCTCCCAGCCCTCCAGGATCGCAGGGATGTCCTCGGCGATGTAGTAGAAGTGGACGTTCCACGGACCCGCCCAGGCGTGGTAGAAGACGCCGGCATCGGCCCAGGTGCCCTCATCGACGACGGCTTGCGCACGCTGAAGAGTGTAGCTCTCCCACGCTTGGCTCACGGCATCGACGTCCGTGCACTTCCAGGAGCTGATCGCGACCGACATACCGTCAGCGTCGGTGTCCTCGCTCTCCGCACCCGTGCCGAACTGGTAGAAGCCGTCCTTGTGCTCGCTGCACATGTCCCAGAGATCCGGGGCGTCAGGGTACATCTCGTCGAACGCGGCGTTGTACGACTCCTGACCGGCGAGGAGCTGCGGGATGCTCTCGCCGGTCGCCCAGTAATTCACGTTCCACTCATCGGCCCACGTGTGGTAGAAGATCCCTGCGGACATCCAGGAGCCGACGTCTACGGCCCGACGGGCCGCGTTGACGCCGCGCGTGTTCCAATCCTCTTCGATCGTGTCCATGTCGCCGAAGTCGCACTGCCAGGAGCTGATCATCAGCATTGGCGGAGATTCATCTTCCTGTGCGACCCCGGCGCCGGGCCAGGCGAGAACAATGGCGAATGCGAGAGCGACTGTGGTTCGGGTCATGGGCTTCTCCATAGTGTGATGGTACGACGGCGGTCGGCCCGTGCCGTCCGCCGGCGAATTCGGATCCCGAGAGAACCGGGATCTCGCCTGAACTGTTTCGCTATGCGAGCACGGCGCCTGGATGCGCCGAAAGCAGCGGAAGTGCGCTCGGCACTTCCTTGGGACAGGCTTCCAATGGTACGAGCGTCGCGCGATCCCTGTCAACGGTGAGGTGGGCCCGCCTGACGACCGAGGGGCGCCAGTAGGAGGCCTTGTGATCGAACCGGCCGCGTCACTCAGTGCTCGGGTTGATACAGCAGTTCCTTTCGCGGCTCGGGCGGATCTATACCAACATCCGACGAGTGAATCCACGCATATCCTGGTTTTCCCGCTATTCGAAATGCGTACCACGCCTCAGACGCAAGCTCGACCTGGACCGGGTCCCCCCGGATATACGATCCTACCATCATGGATGAGGTGCTCGGGCCTGCCCGCACGCC
>JARRPA010000310.1:0-2786 GCA_037383305.1 Gemmatimonadota bacterium
CTCTGAAGCGAGGCAGGATTCGTTCCAGCCGGTCGTGCCCGGGGCGTCGCACCCGCCGGCCCACGGAACCGCGCCGGGTCGGCCCATGACGCCGCGCGCCGGACCTCGCGCCGGTCTCCTGTCCCGCGTTTTCTTCCTGATTTTCGCGGAACACAAGATAACGTAGGGACGTGACGGCGAAACACGCCCCCGGCGAAGCATGCGGCCACGGTAGATGCGGGGACCGGGGCAGCGTAGAATCGGTCGTCATGATCTCTGTCTCGTCACTCGGCAAGTGGTACGGCGACCAGACGCTGTTCACGGGTGTCTCGTTCCAGCTCAACCGGGGCGAGCGATACGGACTCATCGGTGCCAACGGCTCGGGAAAGACGACCCTTCTCAACATCCTCGCGGGTGACCTGGAGCCCTCCGAGGGAAGCGTTTCGACCCCGAAGCAGCTGAAGCTGGGCGTGCTGCGCCAGGACCAGTTCATCTTCGACGAGGCCGAGATCCTGGGCGTCGCGATGATGGGCAATCCGGAGCTGTGGGAGGCGCTGGCCGAGAAGGAGGAGATGCTCGCGTCGGACGACGCGTTCGACGCCGACAGGTTCTTTCAGCTCGAAGAGACGATCGAACGGCACGATGGGTACGCGGCGGAGTCTCGCGCTGCGGAGATTCTGGAGGGGCTGGGCCTCCCGACTGAGGTTCACCGACGGCCCATGTCCACGCTCTCCGGGGGGTTCAAGCTACGGGTTCTGCTGGCGCAGGCTCTGGCCGGTTCACCGGACGTGCTCCTACTCGACGAGCCGACCAATCATCTCGACATTCTCTCGATCCGCTGGCTGGAGAAGTTTCTCCGCGACTTCGCCGGACCCGTCGTCGTCATCTCCCACGACCACCGGTTCCTGGACAACATCTCCACCCACATCCTCGACGTGGACTACCAGACGGTCACTCTCTACCGGGGGAACTACGACGATTTTCTCCGGGGCAAAGAGTCCGAGCGAGAGCGCCGGGAGAAGGAGATCGCGAGCCGCGAGAAGGAGATCGCCCACCACCAGCAGTTCGTCGACCGATTCCGTGCGAAGGCGAGCAAGGCCCGGCAGGCCCAGAGCAAGTTGAGACTGATCGAGAAGAAGGCCGACTCGCTGGAGGCGCTTCCCGTGAGCTCGCGGCGTTACCCGCGCTTCCGCTTCGAGCCCCGTCGCCACAGCGGCCGGGAAGTGCTGAGGATCGAGGGCGTACGCAAGGCGTTCGGCGACAACGAGGTACTGCACGGAGTCGATCTGACGGTCAATCGGGGCGACCGGATGGCCATCATGGGCCCGAACGGGATCGGGAAGTCCACCCTGCTCAAGATCGTCATGGGGGAGCTCGACGCGGATGCGGGCGAGACGGAGTGGGGCTACGAAACGCACCCCGGCTATTTCGCCCAGGATCACCAGGAGCAGTTCGAGAGCCCGGACCACACCGCGCAGGACTGGATTTCGGGCTTCTGCCCCGGACGAACGATCGGTTACATCCGCGGCGAACTGGGCCGGGTGCTGTTCTCCGGTGACGAGGCCGAGAAGAAGCTGGAGGCGCTCTCGGGCGGAGAGGCGGCGAGGCTCGTGTTCTGCCGCCTCGCGATCGAGCGGCCCAACGTCCTCGTGCTCGACGAGCCGACGAATCACCTCGACCTGGAGTCGATCGAGGCGCTGGTGGAGGCGCTGCTCGAGTTCGACGGCACCCTGATCTTCGTCTCGCACGATCGCTGGTTCGTTTCCCGACTCGCGAACCGGATCGTCGAAATCTCGACGGAAGGCATCCGCGACTACCAGGGCTCTTACGAGGCGTACGTCCACGAATGCGGAGACGACCACCTCGACGTGGACACCGTAGTGCTCAAGGCCCGCACGCAGAAGCGGGAAAAGAAGGGGTCGAGCGGAGAGGAATCGAAATCCGGCGACGCGGATCGGAGCCGGGAACTGGCCGGACGCCGGAATGAAGTCATGGCGCGGATCGAGACCGCAGAGTCGCGCATCGAGTCGATCGAGAGCGTCTTCGCCGATCCCGAATTCTATGAGGGAGCGGCCGCGGAAGAAGTGCGAGTCCTGGAGTCGGAGCGGAACGCCCTGCTCGCGGAAGTGGAGGATCTGGTCGCCGAATGGGAGCAGATCGAAGAGGAACTCGAGCGGCTGAGCTCTGACGGGTAAAGGGGGGGCGGGCCCGAGCCGGATCAGTCGTGCAGGATCCGCTCCGGCGGGTCGTCGAGGTCGTCGAACTGGCCGTCGCGGACGGCCAGAATGAAAAGCACCGCGAAGATGCCGCCGAGGACGAGAGCCAGGGGAATCAGAAAGAAGATCGAGTTCATGCCCTTCCACTCTCCATCGAGGCCTCCACGCGGGAAGCGCCCCAGATCACCATCGCGCTCGATGCCGGCATCAGGATCGCGGCGATCAGGGGATTGATCCAGCCGGCCGCGGCGGCCGTAACCGCCAGGACGTTGTAGCCGATCGATCGCATCTGGTTCCGCCGAATCGCGCGACCCGCCGACGCCGATGCCCGGAGGATGTTGCCGCTGGTCGGGTAACAGTCACCAGGGACGCCGCGGGTCGACCGTTCGACTGGCAGCTCGTCACCGAAGACCTGCTGGCAATCAAGTCCAGTCCCGAACGGCCGAAGAACGCCTCGGTAGCCGTTAACTACCGCAACAGCTGGTTCTACATTGACGATTCAGACCTGGATTCAAAGTCTACTTTTTCACTGCTGGGCCAGGTGTATCAGCTTCAGGCCGGCGATGCCAAGAGTCTTGTTCCGGTGCTGAC
>JARRPA010000311.1:0-2777 GCA_037383305.1 Gemmatimonadota bacterium
GTAGGCCATCGGGATCGCTTCCAGGGTCCGCCGGCGTGGTTCGATGAGATCCACGTGCGTGAATCCCTGTTCCCATCCTCTCCATGTGCCGACACGCTCCCGGCGGACTTCAATGCCCCAGTCCCGGTAGCGGTCCGCCACCCACTCCGCGGCGGCATCGTATGCCGGGGTCCCGGGCATTGAAGTCCGCCGGGAGCGTGTCGGCACGTGGAGAGGATGGGAACAGGGATTCACGCACGTGGATCTCATCGAACCACGCCGGCGGACCCTGGAAGCGATCCCGATGGCCTACAGTCCCGGCTCGGACGGCGTACTGGAAGGTCGCGTCGTCACGATTCCGGACGGTCTGGAAGGCGCCGACGTCGATACCTGGCTGACGGGACTGGAGGGTGCCTTCGTGCTCGCCGTGCCCCCGGAACCGATGTGCCGGGCCCGCCAGGAGTTGGAGGCCAACGCTCGAGAGGAAACGGTGGCGAAGATCGATTCGATCCGCCAGGCGGGGCGCGCGGCGTGGGGGCAACGTCTCGAAGCTCTCGGCAGCCGCAATCCCTACACGGCACTGGCCCGGTTGGCCGACGCCGGAGCGACGGGGATCGTGATGAACTGGTGGTCGGAAGGATGGGGCGCGAACAAGATCTTCGAGGCACCGTCTCGCGAGGTCCCTTCCTTCTCGCTTTCCTGCGAAGACTACGGTCTCCTGTACCGCCTTGCGGAGGACGGCAGCCACCCGCGCATCCGTGTGGAGATGACCGCCACCCTCACCGGCGAGGTACCCCAGGACAACGTGATCGCCGAAATTCCCGGTTCCGATCTCGCGGACGAGTACGTCGTCCTCTCCGCCCACCTCGACTCCTGGCACGCGGCCAGCGGCGCGACCGACAACGGGACCGGTACGCTGATGGTGCTCGAGGCGATGCGGCTGCTGAAGACCGCCGGCGTCGCTCCGAGGCGCACGATCATCGCCGGGCACTGGGCCGCGGAAGAAATGGGGCTCATCGGCTCCCGCGCGTTCACGGAAGACCATCCCGAGGTCGTGGAGGGCCTGCAGGCGACCTTCAACCAGGACAACGGAACGTGGCGCATCGAGAAGATCGAGGGGCAGGGATTCCTTCATGCCGGCGAGCGCATCGCCCGCTGGATCGCGCAGGTGCCGCGGACCATCGCGAGCGGGATCGAACTGGAGTTCCCCGGCACCCAGTACAGCCGCGGGAGTGATCACAGCAGCTTCGTCTGCGCGGGAGCCCCCGGCTTCCGCCTTCAGTCGCCATACGACGAGTATCGCCAGTACACGTGGCACACCGAGCGGGACACCTACGACAAGATCGTGTTCGACGACCTCCGGGAGAACGCGATCCTCGCCGCGATCCTTGCCTATGCTGCGTCCGAGGACCCGGTCCGCACGCCGAGGGACAAGGCGCTCCTGCCGGTAGATGAGCGGACCGGCGAGCCGGGGGCGTGGCCCGAGTGCCGGCCGGCGATGCGGCGCCCCCCGGAGCTGGAGTAGCCCCGGGAGTCCCTTGGCCGGGCTCCGTCAGGCGTCGTCCGGGTCGGAGCTCTCGTTCGCGCCTTCGACGATCCCGAACCGTGAGCCCATGCTGACGAGCAGGCGCTCCACCGGCGACATGGCGGCTCGCTGCCGCAGGATCTCGCGTGCCAGCGCCGGTTCGTTGGTGATGATCACATCCACCCCGAGACTCATCATCGAGGACATCTGTGCCGGGTGATCGACGGTCCACACCTGAATGTCTTTTCCGCTTTCGTGGACACGCTTTACGAAACCCGCACGTGCGTTCTTCGCGTTCACGGCGAGGAAGTCGGCCTCCAGCTTCGTGAGATCCCCGATGGAAACGGCGGCGAGCTGACCGATGGTCCAGTTCGGTCGCAGCGCCTTGAGATGCTCCACGGTCGGCCTGTCCAGGGACATCAGAACCACCCGGTCTTCCATCCCCATCTTTTCGACGACCTCGATGGTGCGCTCTTCCAGCCGCTGTCCATGGCCGTAGGTCTTCAGCTCGATGTTCACACGAATTCGATCCCGTGCGGTCCGAAGCACCTCTTCGAGCGAGGCCACACGCTCCGCTTCGAACTCCGGTCCGAACCAGGCTCCGTTCGAGATCTGTGAGACTTCGGCCCAGGGGGTCTCCCAGATCTTTCGGGAGTCCTGCGCGACACGCATGAAATCGGCATCGTGGTGGACGACGACGACGCCGTCGAGCGTCTCCTGCACGTCGATCTCCACCCAGTCCGCGCTGTCCGCGATCGCGGCGCGGATCGCCGCGAGCGTATTCTCGGGCGCCCGGCTCGATGACCCTCTGTGTGCCGTGATTTCCACGTCGTCGGTCACCGTGACATCCTCGATCATGCGGACACCGAGGAACAGCGCTCCGGCTGGAACCGCGATCGCCAGCAGCACCCAGGCCCATCCCGGTACCTCGAGCGTCGCCCGACCTTCGAGCGATCCCGCCTCCGACGTGACCTCCCTGGGCAGCTGCCAGGGCTCGGCCCAGCCCGAATCGAGCTCGAACAGGCTCAGCGCGAGCAGCACGCTGGAGATGATCGATACGATCAGGTTGCCGATGAAGGCGATGACCGAGGCGATCCCGATTCCCGTCGCCATCCGGGCGAGGTCCGTGCTCCCTTCCGGGATCCGCAGGCGACCGAGCCACGCCGCTCCCCCCGTGATCAGTGCCGAGACGAGGAAGGTGAGACCGGCCCAGATACCGAAGAGCAGCAGCACCCTGAGCTTTCGGCCTTCCGTCGCTTCGGCGCTGGCGGCG